>CAMAVF010000250.1 GCA_945861445.1 Planctomicrobium piriforme
GATCTCCGCTTTCGTCAAATAGGGTTTCATTTTCGAATCCTTGAATCGGTCCTCCCTGAGCGACAGGTTCCAAACCTGTCACAACTCCTGGTGCTTCAAGAATTCTAGCGCTTTGTGATCCACAGTCACCTTTTAAAACACGCTCTTAGGAAAAAACTTGGGAGGGCGAGGCTCCTGCCGAGCCTAGTACGACCGCAGGTCGGCGACCGCCGGAGGCACTCTTTAATGCCTCCGGCGGACGCCGAGCTAAAGCTCGACTTAGGCTCGGCGGGAGCCTCGCCCTCCCCTTTAAAACACGCTCTTAGGAAATCAATTCCCAGATGGGTTCCGCTCCCATGCCGACGGAATAGGGGCGGCCGACTTTGTCGGGGACGCGCGTTTCCGGACCGATGCCCAGGAGTTCGTAGACCGTCGAGCAGATTTCTGTCGTGCTGACGGGCCGGTCCTTCACGTAGGCCGCCGATTCGTCCGAGGCCCCGACCACGGTGCCACCCTTGATGCCGGCGCCCGCCATCATACTGCCGTAGCAGAATGTCCAGTGGTCGCGCCCCGCGTTGCCGTTGACCCGCGGCGTGCGGCCCATTTCGCTCGTCACGAGGATCAGGGTCTCATCCAACATCCCACGCGATTCCAGGTCTTCCAGCAGTGCCGTGTAGACTTTATCGAAGATGGGCAGCTTGTTGTTCTTGAGGATCTTGAAGTTATTGGTGTGCGTGTCCCACGCGTCGTAATCGATCAACGTCGGTTGCAGATACAGGTCGAACGTGACGTTCACAAACCGCACGCCACGTTCGATCAGCCGGCGGCCGATCAAGGCGGTATTGCCAAACAGCGTGTCCCCATAGCGTTCCCGAATCGCGACGGGTTCCTTGCTGATGTCGAATGCATCGACCATTTTCGAGGCCCCCAGCATGCCGAAGGCTCGTTGCTGAGTTTCGCTGTACCGCTCGACAACGCCTGTTTTCTCGATGCGGCGATGTTCGTCGTCGAACTGCTTGAGCAAATCTTTTCGACGGCTAAAGCGGTCGACGGTGATTTCAGCCGGCATCTTCCGATCCGGCAGCAGCGGCATGCCGTGAACCGTTTGCGGATTGCCTGGAGCCCCCTTGGTGCCCGTTGGGATGCACTCCGAGGTAAACGGGTCGTAACGCTTGCCAAGGAACCCGCCGTAGGGGCCACCGCGGCGGAACGTCTGACCCCAGCCCAGCCAGTTGGGCAGGTAGACGTAGTCGGGCAAATCTTCGGCTGCCGATTTCTTGCTGAAGTACTCGCACACCGACCCCATGCTCGGCGGGTCGGTATCGTGGGGATGCTGATCGGGCAAGCCAACTTCATGACCGGTGTAGCTGGGGAGGCAGTTGTGGCAGCCGGCCTTGTGATTCAACGATCGAATGAGTGCCGTCCGGTGCATCCATTTGGCCGTCAGCGGCAGGTGTTCGCAGATCTGGATGCCGGGGGCGTTGGTGCTGATGGGCGAGAATTCGCAGCGGACACCCGACGGAGCATTCGGCTTCAAGTCATACATGTCCTGGGTCGGGGCACCACCCAGCAAATAGATCAGAATGACGTTCTTAGCCTTGGCGGGATTCACTTCGTTGGCCGCTTCAGCCGCGAGCAGATGTTCGTGAGTGAAGCCGCCACCGAGAAACGTCAATGCGCCTGCGGCCAATGTTTCACGGCGGGTGAGCCCATCGCAACAACGCCGTGGAGTGCCGAGCATTCGCATCATGGTCATGGGAATCATCCTACAAAGCCAGATTCAACGCGGAGTCGTGCGACTCACACCTTCCGTAGCAGTCCCGGAACATTCATTAACGGTGGGACGCAGCAACTTTCTGATCGTAACGACGAGCAGACCTTCCCCAACATATGTATGATAATTGATCAGATTGTGAGTATCAATCGGTAACTTTACCATCTGCGGGCTTTTTACAAGCATCAATACCCCCTGCGACAGCACGACATTCTTGGTCGAGGGACCCCATTCCTGTTCCGAAGGAGCATGCATTATGCGTTGGAGTCTGATTGCAGCAGCGATCTGCTGTGTCCTGGCGGCTGATCAATCGATCGCCGCAACCATCATTCATGCGGGTCGGCTGATTGACGGACGCAGTGCCGAAGCACGATCGCAGGTATCGATCGTGATTGACGAGGGCAAAATCAAGCAGATTGAAGCGGGATATTCGAAGCCCAGGGAGGGCGATACCGTCATCGATCTGAAGGACTGCACCGTGCTGCCCGGCTTGATGGACATGCACACGCACCTGATCGCGCAGCACTCGAAGGAATCCTACACCGAAAAGTTCTTCATGGAACAGGCCGATTATGCGCTGCGTTCGACCGTCTATGCCCGTGTGACATTAATGGCCGGATTCACGACGGTCCGTGACCTGGGAGACAACGGCGTCAATTGCGTGGCCCTGCGGAAAGCCATTGAAAAGGGCTGGGTGCCCGGACCGCGCATCTTCACGTCGGGCAAATCGCTGGCCACGACGGGCGGCCATGCCGATCCGACCAACGCCTTGCGCGGTGATTACCGCCGCGATGCGGGGCCTCTGGAGGGAGTGATCAACGGAGTGGACGACGCGCGCAAGGCGGTGCGGCAACGCTACAAGGACGGTGCCGATCTGATCAAGTTGACGGCGACGGGCGGGATCCTGAGCCTGGCGGCGAGCGGCCACAATCCGCAATTCACCGAGGATGAATTGAAGGCCGTCGTGCAGACGGCCAAGGACTACAACATGACGGTCGCCGTCCACGCACACGGCACCGAAGGCATCAAACGGGCCGTGCTGGCCGGCGTGGATTCCATCGAACACGGCACGTTCATGACCGACGAGGTCATCGCCTTGATGAAAGAGAAGGGGACGTATTGGGTCCCCACCAACATGGCGGGCGAATGGGTCGCGGAGAAAGCCAAGGAACCGGGCTACCTGCCGGACATTGTCCGCCCGAAAGCCGCGGCAATCGGACCGGTGATCCGCACGACATTTGCCAAGGCTCAAGCGGCCGGGGTCAAGATCGCCTTCGGGACAGATTCGGGCGTGTCACCCCACGGAGCCAACGCTCGCGAATTCGAACTGATGGTGGCCGGCGGCATGTCGCCGATGAAAGCCATTCAAGCCGCCACGCTGGAAGCTTCCAAACTGCTGCGAGTCGAAGACCGCCTGGGCACCGTCGAGATCGGCAAGATCGCCGACATCGTCGCGGTCAAAGGGAACCCGCTGGAAAACATCAAAGTGCTCCAGTCGATAGCGTTCGTGATGAAGGACGGCGTTGTCGCCAAGAGTCCGTAAGGGATTGGCCGTTAGCAGTCCACGCCGCGCTTCCCGCGGAGAAATTATCTCCCCTCGCCCTGGTACTCCGGGGAGAGGGGCTGGGGGTGAGGGGCACGATTAACCAGTAACGCGGCGTCTTGATATTTCAGCAAGACGACTCTTCGGATTGCAATTCGAACGACGCTCGTAAAGCCCCTCACCCCCGACCCCTCTCCCCGGAGTACCGAGGCGAGGGGAGAGAGTTTTGCGTTCTTTCGCATCTGATGTAATCGTTAAGTTGACGCGATCCATCGCAGATGAACACTGCACTGTGGATCAACCAAACAACCCGGACCCGCCAGCGCCGCCGGTCGTGCCGCCCTTCAGCGGACCCTTGCGTTTGCGTTCATAGGGGGCCGCACCGCCCGGGGCCAGATCGGCGTCGTCTTTCTTCGGAGCCCCTTCGGGACGGGCCTGCAGGGCCTTCAACGACAGGGCGATACGCCGCTTCCCAAGGTCGATCGACAGGACCTTGGCGCGAACTTCCTGGCCTTCTTTGACCACGTCTGTCACGCGGTTGACCCGGCGGTGTTCCAACTCGCTGATGTGGATCAAGCCTTCGATCCCCTCTTCCAGCAACACGAACGCACCGAAGTCCGAAGTTCGGGTCACCGTGCCGGTGACTTCCGTGCCGACCGGATACCGGGCTTCGATATCACTCCAGGGGTTCTTGGTGAGCTGTCGCATTCCCAGGCTGATTTTGTTCTTCTCGCGGTCAATGCCGACGATCTGAACTTCCACCTGCTGGCCTTCCTTCAGCACATCGGACGGATGATTGATCCGCTGCCAACTGATTTCACCGACATGCAGCAGGCCGTCCAGTCCGCCCAGATCGATGAACGCCCCGTATTCCTTGATCGTCTTGACGACTCCGGCGTGGGTCTGGCCCACGGCGACGGTCTTCCACATTTCTTCGCGTCGTTCGCCCCGTTCGATCTCCATGAACGCTCGGCGGCTGACAACCAGGTTCTTCTTCTGCGGATTGACTTCCGTGACCTTCACGCGGAGCTTCTGGCCCACGTAGCTATCCAGATTCGCGATGAATCCGTAGTCCACCTGGCCGGCCGGCAGGAACGCCCGCAGGGCATTGACGGTGACTTCCAGGCCACCCTTGTTGGTCTTGGTGACCATGCAGTCGACAATTTGACCGACCTGCACTTCACTCCACCCGCTGACCGAACGCATCGCTTTGGGCAAACTGCACAAAATAAGACCTTCGGCAGCGCTGTAGCTGTCGACCACCACGTCCAAGGTCGCCCCCACTTCGGGGAACTTGCCTTCAAACTGCTTGCTGGGGATGCAGCCTGAGGAACGCATGCCCACATCGAGAATGACATTCTCGCCTGCAACCGCCTGGACTTTCCCTTTCAGGCGGGTTCCAGGCTCCAGGTCCTCTTCATCGACAGGCGCTTCGGGGGTTGCCGAGGCGGGACTGCCGGAAGTGGCTGGTGTCGCGATCGCGCCTGGAATCTCACCTGAAGCCAGGGCTTCGGCGATTTCTTTTTCCATTTCCGAATCGAGAGCCACATCGCGCTTCGACGGGATGGCGATCGGATCGTTGCGGGACGCAGACGTGGTCGGCGCGAAGTGTCGGTCCTCGCCGGTCGCCGCCTCTTCGGCCGCGATTTCCGCAGTCAGCTTGTCGGCTTCCAGGGCTGTCGCCGACGTATTGGGCACCGGTTTGTCCTGTTCGGGATCGACCGTCGGATTCAACCGCACCTTGGGCCGTTCCGCCGGTGGTTGTTCTCCTGAGCTCACCTCGGTCGCCGTGGCCTCGGGGGCCGGCGGCGCGGTGGAGACCGCTTCAGGGACCGAATTCGGGAGAACTTCGGTGGAAATGGGGGCTGCTTCGGGGGTCGGGTCGGAACTCATCACTCACGTCCTGCGATCGCTACGTCTTCGAAATTATGCGAGACACATCGCTCCACAAGATAACGTAACAACTCCCAAAACACCAACAATTCCACCCCACCCCCTGAAAATTTTTATCACACTGGCCGAAACAAATTACCAGCACCTCCGGTTCCGGGTTCCTAAAACGCCGAAACCAATTCGAAAGTCCACGCCAGCGGAATCACGATCAAGGCCACGATCATGCACAGAAAGTTCAACGGCAGGCCGACCTTCACGTAGTCCATGAACTTGTAGCCCCCCGCATTCAAGACCATCAAATTGGTCTGATAGCCGATGGGTGACGCAAACGCGCAGGAAGCCGCAATCGTGACCGCAATCAGAAACGGACGCGGATTGACATTCATCTGGGCGGCCGTCGCCAGTGCCAGGCTACCCATCATGGCGGCCGTCGCGTTGTTGCTCAGGAACTCGGACAGCACCACCGTCAGCACGTAAATCACCGCCAGAATCACGACGGGATTGGTACTGCCCACCGTTCCCAGAATGGAGTTGGCGATATAACTGGCCGCACCGCTGACTTCCAGCGCTTTGCCGATGCCCAACGCCGCGCCGACGAGCAGAATCACTTGCAGCTCGATGCTGCGCAACGCTTCCGAACCGCGCACGCAGCCGGTAAAGATCATCGCGACCGCCCCCAGAATCGCAAAGATCGCGGGAATATCCGAACTACTGAAGGGGCGTTTGGCCTTCGCGGCCTTAGGCGGCGCCACATTCTGCCCGGGTGGCGATGGACCGACACTCTTAACCGCGGTTGATTCCACAACCACGGCGGGGGTTGGACTGACTGCCACCTTCGCGGCTGGTATGGTTGTCGCGACAATGCTCGATTGAGAGGGCTTGGTCTGGTGGTCTTTAAAGGGGAACGACATGCCGAACAATACGATGGCAAAAATCGCCAATGCGACCCAGGAACGCTCATGAGCGACCGGAGCACTGTCCTCCACGCCCGAGACCAGGATGAAATCGGGCGAGTGTCGCCAGCGGCGAATGAAGTCGTCGTTGGCATCGATCAGCAATGTGTCGCCGGCCTGCAGTTCGATCTTACCAATTTTCTGTTCCAGCTTTTCGCCGCTGCGATGGACGGCCAGGATCGACGCGTTGTAGTGCGATCGAAAATTGGTCTCGCGAATCGTTTTGCTGCGAAGCGGCGAGGTCGTCGAAATGACCACTTCGCACAACTGCCGGCCAATGCGTTCCATGGCTTTGGGCGGAGCGACCGGGGGCAGACCTTCGAATGAATCCAGTGACATCGGGCTGTTGATCGACACCTTCGAATCGGTCAGGATCGAGATGTGACTCGGCGGATCCAGATGATCGATCGGCACAAACCCCTTGATCTTCTGGAGATCGACGACGGTCGACGCGATGCCGGAAAAACTGAGGACATCTCCCACGCTCAGCTTTTCGTGCGGATCGACAGGGGAGATCGTCTCGGAGCCACGTTCGATGCGGTACAGGTACAGTCCAGGCAGCTCGCGCAAGCCAGCTTGCCGCACCGTCTGGCCGATCAACGGACAAGCCGCGGTGGCCAGCATCTCGATGGTATATTCGCGGCGATGGGTTTCGATGTGCTCCAGCAGATCCTGGCGATCGGGTAACATCCGACGTCCCACGAACGCCATGTACAGCAATCCGACAATGGCAATTGGCACTCCCACCACCGACAGCTCAAACATGGTCATCGGCGGCAAATTCTTGTCGCGGATGATGCTCTCGGTGACCATGTTGGTACTGGTGCCGATCATCGTACAGACACCGCCCAGAATCGACGCGTAGGATAGCGGAATCAGGTATCGCGAGGGTGAGACTCGCAACCGTTTCGCCAGTTGAACAAACACGGGCATCAAGAACGCCACCAGCGGCGTATTGTTCATAAATGCCGACAATCCGGACACGGGAGCCATCAGCCGCAACAGTCCGGTCTTTTCCGTCGGTTTCCCGAGCATCGCCCGGCTGATGACCTGAATGGCCCCTGTGGCCTGCAACCCTGATCCCACGACATACAGAGCGGCGATCATGATCACGCCCGTATTGGCAAAACCTTCCAGGGCCGTCCGCAAGTCGATGACGCCAAACGCAACGAGCAACATCACGCCCGCGAGCATCACGATTTCTGGCCCGATGCGTTCTTGAAACAACGCGATAATGATGGCCACGAAGACACCCAGCGTGACATTCAACTGGGCGACTTCAGAAAGTTCGATGAACATGGACGGGAACCACACGCCTGTTAACGAGAGTCACGCGGGAAATGCATCACAGCCAATTTGAGAAACGGGAATTCTAACAACTCCCTGTCCGACTGCGGAGTCTCAGGGCCTGTTCGATGTTGCGTAGCGGATCCGATCCCAGACCGGAACGTCCGCTGCGCGCGGTCGCCACAATCGCGGGCGTGTTGCTAAGATATTCCCGCCTGTCTACAGTGCATTGACTCCCGCGAGTTGGTCGGGACATTCATTACAGAACTGAAGGACTGAAGATGTCGCGAGCCTTATCGCTGCTGACTTTGTTGCTGTGTAGTTCGTTGATCGCCTCGCACTTGCCGGCGGCCGATCCGGCTAAAGACAAAGATACTGCCGACAAGGACTTTTCCGCCGAGTTGCCGCGAATTCCGTCCAAGTCTCCGGCGGACTCGTTGAAGACGATGAAATTGAAGGCTGGCTTTCACGCCGAGATCGTGGCTGCCGAGCCCCTGATTCGTTCCCCCATGGGAATGGACTTTGACGAATACGGCCGGGCATTTGTGGTCGAACTGCCTGAGTACAACCAATACGGCAGCCAGAAACCGCACGGCAAGGGTGCCATCAAGCTGTTGGAAGATACCGACGGCGATGGCCGCTATGACAAGGCGACGGCCTACATCGAGGACCTCAACTACCCGACTGCTGTGGCCTGCTGGGACGGCGGCATTCTGGTCGGCGCTGCGCCAGATATTTTCTTTTTCAAAGACACCAACGGCGATGGCAAAGCCGATGTGCGTCGTAAGCTGTTTACCGGATTTGGACAGGATAAATCCGGCGAAGGGATGCTCAATTCCTTCCGCTGGCGCTTTGACAACCGGTTCCATATTCCGACCGGCCTGGATGGTGGCGATATCCTGCCGGTCCCCGATCCGGCCTCCAAAGAAACGGCAACGGCCAAGCCCATCAGTGCGCGCGGACAACATCTGCTGCTGGATCCGCGCGACATGACGATCGCCCCGACCAGTGGCGGCGGCCAGCACGGCATGAGTCTGGATGACTGGAACCAGCGCGGCTTTGTCTGTGGGAACAGTGAACCGGCCCATCTGATCATGTATGACGGCCGATATCTGGCCCGGAATCCTTATCTCCAGGCGCCGGCGGCGGCCATCAATATTGCTCAGGATGGCAAATTCACCAAACTGATGCGGTTGAGCGGCGTGGAGCCCTGGCGGGTCTTGCGGACCCGACTGCGCAGTAAGGGGATCATCCCCGGCTCGGACGAAGGGGGCTCACCGTCGGGCTTCTTCACGGGCGCCACGGGCATTACCGTCTATCGCGGCGACGCCTGGCCGGCCGAGTATCGCGGCCAGATTTTTGTCGGCGAAGTGGCCAACAATCTCGTCTATCGAGCTCGATTGGAAGAGTCGGGCGTGGGATTGGTCGCCCATCGCGCAGACAAGGACGCCGAGTTCCTCGCTTCCAGCGATAACTGGTTCCGTCCCGTGCAGTTTGCGAATGCTCCCGATGGCACGCTGTACGTGATCGACATGTATCGCGAACTCATCGAAGGGGCCGCGTTCCTCGCCCCGCAAATCTTGAAACACATGGACCCCAGTGCGGGGGCTGACAAGGGCCGCATCTATCGGATTGCACCTGACGGGTTCAAATTCCAGGCGGCACCCCGATTGGGCGATCTGTCCACGGTCGAACTCGTGAAATTGTTCGAACACTCCAACGGCTGGAATCGGGACACAGCTTCGCGGCTGATTTATCAGCGACAGGACCGATCTGCAGTGGCTCCGTTGAAAGCCCTGGCTCGGAACTCCGACTCAGCGCTGGCCCGGATCATGGCCCTGTATTCGCTCCGCTCGCTGGATGCCCTCGAACCGGCCCTGCTGCTCGCCGCCAAACCCAAGGACCCGAAGGCTCGAGAGCATCTCTTGAAGCTTGCCGAAGGGCTGGCTGGTGAGGCGGAAATTCAAGACGCCGTTCCCGCCCTGGCCGACGATGCCGACCTGCGGGTGCGCTACCAGGCCGCCTTTACGCTGGGGGCCTTCACGGGCAAGACGGCGACCCAGGCGTTGGTCAACCTGGCGGCACGCGATGGGGCGAATTCCTGGATGCAAGTTGCCATTCTCAGTTCGATCGGCCAGCGGCGGGGCGAGTTTCTCGCGGCCTTGATGCTGGCCCCTGAGGTTCGCAAGTTGCCGCACGTCCGCGCGATCATGGGCATCGTGGCGTCGCAGATTGGCGCGGCGAATGCCAAGGACGATATCGCCCTCTTTCTGCAACAACTTGATACCCTGGCCGACACGGATGCCGACAAGGCATTGGCCGCGGAACTCGTCAAGCAACTGGTCAGCAAGCAGCCTATGGTGAACGCGTTGCTCAGCGGCGCGACCGGCGGCAAGGCCAAGGAGATCATTGCCACCCTGATCCGCGATGCGCAAACGCTCGCTCGCGATACCGAGAAAATGCCTGCCGACCGGGCCGCCGCAGTCCGGACTCTGGCGACGGCCCCGTTCGCAGCCAATAAGGAGTTGTTTGCGGAGCTCCTGCAATCACGACAGCCGCAACCCGTGCAGTCGGCGGTCCTGGAGACCCTCGCACGCTTCGACAGTCCGGAAGTGCCGTCCCTCATCTTCACAGTCTGGACATCGCAGACGCCACAGGTGAAGGCGACATCGGTCGAGACTCTCTTCACGCGACCGCAGTGGATTTCCGCATTCCTGGACGGGGTGGAGAAAGAGACCATCGCCCGCGCGGATCTCGATCCGGCACGCCTTGCCTTGCTGCAAAAGCACCCCGATGCCGCGATTCGCACCCGGGCCAGCAAGATGTTTGCCGGGGCGGCACTGGCCCGCCGGCAGGAGGTCGTCGACGCCTATCAAAAGGCCCTGGAATTGAAGGGAGACGTCGATCGCGGGCGGGTGTTTTTCCGCAAGACGTGTGCGGCGTGTCACAAGCTGGAAAACTTCGGCGAATCGATTGGTGCCGACTTGAACGCCATCCGCGACCGGGGCAACGCCGCCGTGCTGTTGAATGTCCTCGACCCGAATCGTGAGGTCAAACCGCAGTTTTTGAGCTACGTGGTCGCCCTCGACAGTGGCCGTTCGCTGACGGGCATGATCGCAGCCGAGACGGCAAATAGCCTCACCCTGCGAAAGGCGGACAATACGACCGAATCGGTCTTGCGAGTGAACATCGACGAAATGAAGAGCACGGGCATGTCCTTCATGCCGGAAGGGCTGGAAAAACAAATCGACGTACCCGCGATGGCGGATATCCTGGCCTACTTGAATTCGATCAAGTAATCGAACAGGGGTCGGGCCTAGTCTGATGAAAAGTCGATGATTTTGGTTCGAATTGCCCTTGTCTGAAATCGCGAAATTTGTTTCATTTCTCGCATTTGTTTGCTTTCAACGGATTGAAAGGAACTGGCGATGGAGAGCTTAGTTGTCGAGTCACA
>CAMAVF010000251.1 GCA_945861445.1 Planctomicrobium piriforme
CACTACGACAACTTCACCGAATTCCGCCACGCCATCGATGGCTGCCTCGACAACATCCCCACAAAACACCGCCCCCAACTCGCCACCCTCATGACCCACAACTTCCAACACTTCAACCCGGCCTCATTCCTCACCGCGTGAAGTATATAACCAATTGCCGAAAAGGCTTTGGCGCCCGAGGGAATCTCGCACTTCAGTCGTGAGGGAGCGTGGGCTCCGTAGGAATCGCGACAAACTGTCGGCTCGCGCGACACCAGCGGCCAAATCCGTTCCGCTTCGCCGCCACCCAGTTGCCAGGGAACCTGATTCACCAGGAAGTCCGCCCAACCCGCTTTCGGCGAAATGGCCGGTTGTCCCACCAGCCGCACGAGCCCCTCTTTCAAGTCTTGCTCACGGTCCGCTGCCGTAATTTCATCTCGGCGGAGAGTCCCCGACAACATGCGGACGCGGACTTTGTGAAACTGGATGACGTTCTCCCAGCCGCCAATCCAGGGGTGTTGCACGGTCGTGATTTTCCAACCACCCCAATCATGGTTCGTCAAGCTGGAGGCGGGACCTTTCCACTGGATGTAGTCCTTCTCTTGATCCAAATCGATGTGAAATTCCGCTTGATCACCCGTCTGCTTGACACGAAAGACCAGCCGATGCCGGACCCCATTCGACAATGTACTGGGCCGGCGTTCGGTTCCATTTCTCTCGAAGCCTGACTTGCCGTTAATCCAATGCACACAACTGACGTTGCCACCATGGGCACCGCATTCGAGATGCATGTTGTGAATGCCGACCGGGAAGAAGACGGCGACACATTCGTTTCCTTGCGTCCGAGTGAATTCGACTTCCATCTCGTAGTCGCCGTCAATGATCGCCGGCAGCGGAAAGCGGTTGGCAGGGTGGACTCCCGTAGTAATCCCGTCTTTCGTGGGAGGCCCGTTGAGATTCTGATTCCAATTGTGACCGCGCAGGGACCAGTCCAATCCCACCGCCCAGTCCAGGATGTCGACCCATTCACCTGGCTGCTGCTGCTGCACAGCGACGCCGCTCCCCGGACTGGCCGTCCCCGCCTTGGCGGCGACCTCGACTTTTGCCGACACGGGCTTCAAGAGGGCGATTTCAGCCAACCGCTTCGTGAGCAGTTGCTTCTGCACGCCAGACGTCAAACGTGGACCGGCTCGGTCGTACCAACTGCCCGCGTGGAGCAGCAGGGCAGTCCTGGCAGTCCCCATTTCGGCTTGTGCGAGATCCCACCAGACATCGCCGGCAACCACTTGCTCGGCCGGTTCCTGAGGCGCCTTGTGTTCCCAGTTGGCTGCCGCCATCCACTTGGCTGCCTGAGACTTCTGGAAGTGCGGCACTGCCGCGGACCAGTCCGACTGGTAGAACGCCTGCCAGCGTCCGGCCGCGAGATTGGCCGCTGCATCGTCGGGTTTCAGCGCGAGCTTCTCACTCGCTGCTTGAAATTGCTTCCAGGCCTGTTGCCGGTCCGCAATCACTTCCCGGGTTTTGGCGAGCGTCTGCTTGATCGCGGACGAGGCCTTGACGCGCAACGCGGCGGCATCGGCCGCAGCCAGCAATGAGTCGGCATCGGCATAACGATTGTCGCGCGCCGCCTGTTGAATCATGGAGGCGATTTCGTCGACGATTTTTCCTTTGAACGCGGCCGAAGTCGCGGTGGCCAGATAAACTTTCAGGTGCCGGCTGGTCTCCTGACCGGCGTCGATGTCGAAGGTCGCACCGAGTCTGTCAACGGCCTCCTTCCAGGAAGTGAAGTCCGCAACCTCCTGAGTCAGCTTCAACAACGTGGTCAGCACGACATAGCGTTCATCAACCGAGAGACTGTCGTCGCTGGTTACTTCGAGCAGTTTCTTGACGGCTTGTTGCTTCTTGCTCGCCGACTCCAGCTTGCCGAGACCATAGGTCTCTTCGAGCAGTTTGACGATCTCACGCTGCCGGGCGGCGTCAGGAATGGGGGCGCGTGGAGTCTGTGCCGTGGCTGGCAGTACGATCCATAAAGCCAGTGTTGTGCCCGTCAATGCCAGCAGCCACCTGCCGAGGTACGTCGTGCCTGATGGTCTCGGGACAATACGCATCGCTGAATCCCCCTCGTGCGGAACGGTCGGCCAGGACACACAGTATAAAACTGCGGCGATGAGTCTTTCAAGCTGGGGCACTGAACAGGGTGAATGCCCCACGGTCACGAAGTGACCGCGAATACAAGCTCGAAGCGCGAGTCTTGAAATGAGGCGGTATTCAGTTTCTTGTATCCCGGAGGGATGCTCAATCAATTCCATGACTCAATGCCCCAATACGCGTTGGCCCCAACTTTGGGCGGCTACTCGACGAAATCGAGGTAGCCGATCATCATTTCTTCCCAGGTTTGATCGCCCCAGGTGACCTTTGTCTTGGCGTCTGGATTCGCGGGGTTCCCCGCTGAATTGTCGAAATGAGCCACGCAGTCGATCCTGGTCCCTTCGGGCATCAACAGCGGTTTCTCCAGTCGGTAGGAAGTCTGCCAGTTGAAGTCAAATTGGGGCACCGATAACAAGACCTCGGTCCGGCCGTCGGGATAGGTCGCCTTGTACTCAAACGATTTCCCCCGCAGATGCATGTGCGGCATCATGCCCAGCAGCGTGACCGGACGGCCGACCGTATGCCGGGCCTCGACGCGATAGTTGGCATCGCCCGACGGGATGATGAATCGCTTGTTGTCGATGCCATAGACGCGGGCCGTCTTCTCGGGCGGCGTCTTGCAGAACTTGAAGCCAACTTGAGACCGATCCGTTTCCGGCTTGCCGGTCGGCGTGTAGTGCAGTTGCCAGACCAGCTTCGACCCCGCGGGAATCTTGCGTCCGACCCCCGGGGGCAAACGGAGCGGTTCGTCACCCGGAGCAGCGGCGACGAGCCAGTTCCGCTCGGCCAGCGGTCGCTTGGCCCCCGGTTGCATTGTGAAGACAATAATGTGATGCACGACCCCCCGGTTGCCCGGTCGAGCCTCCGCGGCCTCGATCCACACGTCTTCCTTGAAGTCGGTCTCTGTGATCATGTACTTGTACGGCATGGTGCCATTGGCCGGAATGGAGACCTCTTTGGGGATTTCGAAAATGACGTCCGGTTTGCCGATCCGCCAGCCGTCGGTGAATTCCTTGGCAGGAGGCGCGTCTTGAGCATTCCCCTCGGGAGTTCCCTGCTCGATCCACTTGACCAGCGTCTTGATTTCCACCGGCGACAACGCGCGGTTGTTCGAGAAGTGGCCATGCCGCGGATCGGCGTGCCAGGGGGGCATCCGCCGCTCTTGCACGACCTCTTTGATCATCGCCGACCAGTTGACGGCATCGTCGTAGGTGAGCAAGGAAAACGGTGCGGCGGTCCCCGCGTGATGACATTCCTGGCAGGACTTCTGGAAGATCGGCAGGACGTCCTTCGTAAAGGTGACCGGCCCGGCAGCGCCTTGCTTGGGCCGCGCGATCAGACAGCCTTCCACCGGAGTTGTGGGGACCGACACCGGCTTACCTTCGAGTAACTCCGCTGCAGCCAACCGCAGGTCTTCACGTTCGGCCTTGTCTTTCTTCGTGGTGTAGCTGTTGCGATCATCAATGCGTCCGTGATAACGGACGACGCGTTGTTGATCGAGTAGAAACGCTTCTGATGTCCGTTGGATACCCAGCAAATCGGCGGCCGTTTGATCGGGGTCGCAGAGGACGGGGAAGTTGATTTGAAATTTTTTGACATGTTCGGCGATTTCGTCCCGCGTGTCGCCCGACTGCGAGTTGATCCCAATGATCTGCAGAAACTCCGCCCCGAACTTCGTTTGAGCGGCAATCAGATCGGGCAGATACAGATTGCTGATGGGACAGCCCGTGCCCAGCGAGACGATCACGACAATCTTTTTGTCAGCGAAGTCGCTCAACCCGACGGGCTTGCCAGCGGCGTCCGGCAGCACGAAATTCGCGATCCGCCGTCCAACTTTTCCGGTCCCGGGCTTCGCCTGGGCCAGCTTCACAGCCCGCTCGACCGCGGCCCGAGTCTCCGCCGCCTGATCGGCAGACGTTTGATTTAGGCCCCACCCGAGCAACACGACGGCCAACACGGCCATGACGATTCCTGTCGACCAGCGATTCAACACGTTGTGACCACTCCTGAAAAGACCATCGAAAATCATGCTTTTAGTCTACCGCGAATAATACTGATCGCGGAGGGCCAAGGTTTCAGGTTGATGGATGGGGGTGCAAGCCGCTAAAGGTGGGACGTTTGCCAAATTGAGCGAAGCGTGGCTCCCCCCTATATGAGCATTGGTATCTAAACAACCAAAGAAATCGAGTGAAACACCGGAAAAACGATGATATTTCGCCCCCCTCGCCTCGGTACTCCGGGGAGAGGGGAGCAGTTTCCCCTATTTAACCAGCGTTTTTTGACAAATCACGTTGCGTAGATACTATTGCTTTCGAGGAGACACACAACAAAAAACACCCCGCGATTCGATTGGTCGAATCGCGGGGTGATATTGTTTTCATCAACGAATCGGGCAGTGGACTGGCAAGCCCTATTCGCGCGTGGTTTTTGGCGTGTAGGGATGATTCCTCTTGAACAACACCGTCGCGGTGATGATGCGGTCGGGCGGGGAGGCTCGCAGTGCGAGCGCGACGTCCAGGCCTTTGACAATGCGTCCGAAGACCGTGTGCCCCCGGGCTTCATCGACATTCGGATTCAGGTGCGACGTTGGCAGGTGCGTCAGGAAGAACTGCGACCCGCCGGTGTCCTTGCCGGCGTGCGCCATGCTCAATGAACCCTGGAAATGCATGCGGGCGTTCGGCTGGTAGCATTCGCAGGCGATGGTGTAACCCGGACCTCCCTGGCCGTCATTGCTCGGATCCTTGTCCAACGTATTTGGATCGCCACCCTGGGCCATGAAGGTGGGAATGACACGATGAAACGCGATGCCGTCGTACTTCTTCTTTTCGACCAGGCTGATGAAATTGGCGACCGTGTTGGGGGCCTCGTTTTCGAACAATTCCAGTTCGATGTCCCCCTTGTTCGTCTTGAACAGGACACGTGGCAGGCGAGCGTCGCCGGTGGCGGCAGCTTCCTTGGCACGGATGGCTTGTTCTTTCACCCACAGAGCCTGGTACTTCTTGCACTGATCCAAGTAGGGGGCACCGATCTGCGCGTACATGGCACCGGCTTCTTCACTTTTGGCACCGGCAGCCTTGGCTTGCTTCAACGTCTCTTCGGCCTTGACGAAATCCTGCGTCGCGTATTGTGAGACGCCGACAAAGTTCAGAATCAAGGGATTGTTGCGACCCGCACCCAGGTACTTGCTCCCCTCGGTGACCACTTGCTTGAATTTGTTTTCTTGATACAAATCCTGCAAATAGCCTAGCACAATCACTTCGGCGTCCGCGTTCTTACCGTCCTTGATGTAGAGCGGCCCTGCCAGCTCGAGCAGGCGCGGTAGAGACTTTTCTTCGAATTCGGCCACGTAGCCGTTGAACTCGTTCACCAGAGTCTGGAACTTCTTATTGTCTCGGGCTTTTCTCGCTTCATCGAGCGGTCCCTGGAGCTTTTTGAGTTTCTCTCCGAGTGCCGTGCGGACGGCAAACAAGTCCTGAAACTCCTTGGCCTCTGCCGAAGCGGGAGCCGTTTTGGTCGCCTTGGGGGCCGGTTGGTCTTGTCCGGTGACGAAGGTCGCCATCCCGAGAATCCCTGCCAGCACCATCACCCTGCTCAATTGACCGACCGTGGGCATCCCCTGATCTCCTTGGTTGAGGAATCCTAAGCACTCTCGACGGAGCCGAATTCCCTGAAGGAAAACTGGCACCTGGCCGACAGTTCGGTTCTTGTAACGGATGCGGGTCCGTTCTTGAAACGCGAAAAACAGTAACACTGCGCAGGTCCGATTGTAGTGATTTCAGCGAGTGAGGAAAGACTGGCGTCGCGTCCACGCGCCACGCAGGCAGAAGTCAGTCGAATTCGCACCGCCCAATCCTGATGTCACTTTTGTCCTTTAAGTCCCTTCCAGCATTGCCTTTAAGGAGCCAGTCAAGTGCGTTCCCGAAACCAGCGTAGCGGAATCTCGTAAGAGTTCCGCCGTAGTCTCCAGACTACTAGCCCGGAACTCTTACGAGATTCCGCTACAAAACAACTTCTGCGGTCGAACTTTTTGCGATTTGGACGGGTAATGATCGCATCGGACATCTACCTACGTTCTGAAATTCAGGGTGTTGGCGCAGGGTGAAAGCGGCGGTATTATCTACTTAATGGACTCTAACAAAACCTCTGCGTCATTTCAGAGCCGCGGGAAACGTCGCGGTTCTGAAATTCCCACAACCGGTTTTGTTAGGGCTACTTAACGGGTGAAAGTCCGTTTTTCCTGCCTGTCGCCGGGACGGTTACAGGTTGGTTCCCTGATGTGAATGTCATTACGGCCGAAGTCGCGGGCTCGACGAGCCGGCTGCCGAATTCGGCCCAGGAGTCCTTCGATGGCAGCGCAAGAGACGCAAGCAGTTCCGGAAGAGGAAGAAGGTTGGGTCGATGATGCCAATCCCATCTTCGTGTTCCTGAATCGTTTCGGCACGGCACCCGCCTGGGTGATCAGCCTGGGTGTCCACCTGGTCGCGCTGATGATGCTCGGGACCGTCGTGTATTATCCGCCGTCCGAGTTGATGCAGATGGCGCTGACCACCGAGATGATCGATCTCGACGATCAGCCGGTCATCATGGATAACGTGCAGGTTGACTCCGTCGGGACCAACAGCGATGTCCCGCTGACCGGTGCGTCACTGTCGGCTGCCACCGAAAAAGGGGACAATCCCCAGACCGAAGTCGAAGAAAAGGTCGAAGAGCAGCTCTCACCGGTCAAGGTCACGTTGACAGATGACGTGCAAGTTGCCCCCCAGGATGATCTGGTCGCCAAGGTCAACAAGGTGGGTTCGGCCTCGACCGAGAACACGGGTGGCACGCAGGGTGCGATCGATCGGCTGACCTTCGAACTGATGTCGTCGTTGAAGGAACGCAAGACGCTCGTGGTGTGGATGTTCGATGCCTCGCTGTCGCTGCAGGCTCGCCGCGAAATGATTGCCGATCGCTTCGAAAACGTCTATCGGCAACTGGATGCCCTGGACGGTGCTGCCAGCAAGCATTTGAAGACGGCCGTCGCGACATTCGGCGAGAAGACGCAGATCCTGACCCCCGAACCGGTCGACGGCATTCAAGAACTGATGCCGCTGGTGCGTAAGATCAAGAACGATGTGTCCGGTAAAGAACTCGTGTTCTCGGCCGTCGTCCAGGTCGGCAAGAAGTTCCAGATGTATGCGGCGAATGCCAACCGCAAGATGATCATGATCATCGTCACCGACGAAAAGGGTGACGACGCCGCACAGTACCTGGAAGAATCCATCACACTACTTCGCCGCGGCGGAACTCGCTGCTTCGTGGTCGGGAATGCCTCGCCGTTCGGCCGGGAAAAGGGCCACGTAACGTGGACCTTCTCGGAGAAGGAAGGGGGCGGGACCGAGGAAGTGGAAGTCGATCAAGGTCCGGAATCGGTCTTCCCCGATGGCTTGCGCCTGCCGTTCTTCGGAGTCAATGGCAGCGATCTGGATCGGATGTCGTCCGGTTATGGTCCGTACGCTCTGACCCGCCTGTGTGCGGAAACGGGCGGCGTGTATCTGATCGCCGAAGAGGGCAATGGAAAACGCTATGATCCGTATGTGATGCGGAACTACCAGCCGGACTATCGACCCATTCGAGTGGTCGATCAGGACATCAAGAAGAACAAGGCGAAGTACGCGTTGGTGGACGCCGCGATGAAAACGATCGTCGACGCGATCCCGATGCCGCAACTGGCGTTCCCCGCAAACAATGACAACGAGTTGCGGGAAGGGATCACGGAAGCTCAGAAGCCGCTGGCCATTGCCGACGCCAAGGTCAGTGCCATGCTGGCGATTCTGGAAGCGGGCGAGAAGGATCGCGACAAGATTACCGAACAACGCTGGAAGGCGGCCTACGACCTGGCACTCGGACGCGCCCTCGCGATTCGTGCCCGGACGTTGGGATACAACACGATCCTCGCCGAAATGAAGATCAATCCCAAGGCATTCGCGAAGAAAGGGAACAACCAATGGACCCTGAAGCCGGCGAAGGAAGTGAATGCCATCCCCGAAATCAAGAAGAAGGCCGCCAAGGCGGCAACTTACCTCAAACGCGTCATTGACCAGCATCCTGACACCCCGTGGGCGGAACTCGCCGAACGCGAGCTCAGCGAACCGATGGGCTGGGAGTGGACCGAAAGTGCCGACGCCGCGGCTCGCCTGGCGATGGCGTCACCCGAAGAAAAGAAGGCCATCCTGCTGCTGGCGGAAGAGACCAAGAAAAAACAGGCAATGCGTCAGCAGGCGGCTGCCAAGCGAGAAAAGCCCAAGCTGTAAATTCAGACCTTCCGGCGTGACTGGCAGACGGCTCGCGGCGGTCATTTTAAGATATTGATTTGTTGATCATTCACTGAGTCCTCATCCAATCGGCAATTGCCAGGTGGCAATCCGATCCTGTTGTGAGACCGTTATGGCAATCAAACTTAAGCGCGAGTCGATCAAAGCCGTGTTGGTTTCGTTCGGCATTCACATTGTGGCCCTGGGCTCGTTAGCCTTTGTGGTCCAGCAAGTGAAAGAGATGGAGCTGATCATCCCCCTGGAGACCGTCTTCGATGAAGAACGCGTCCAGGAGCAGTTCGAGCAGGAGATCGAAAAGGCGACCGAAGTCGCGACTCAAATGACTTACGTCGCTGGCGGATCGGTGTCCGGAGCTGTCGGTGGCTCGGGGGCGCCGGCCGTCTCGCAACGGGCCATTGAGGCCTCTGAGTCCCTGAAGGATGCCGACATTTCGGTCAATGTCGGCGTGATGGACATCAACGGCATTTCGGATCTCGGAACTGATCTGGGTGAAGGTGAAGTCAGCGGTGAGGTGGGTGCGGCCGTCGAAGGCTATGGCGCGGCTCTCAGCCGCGTGACCCAGGAAATCATTCGGCACATGCGCCAGTCCAAGGTCATGGTCGTCTGGCTGTTCGACAAATCAGAATCCATGTCGGACGACCAGAAGGAAATCCGGGATCAATTCCACAAGGTCTACGAAGAACTGGGCATTGTCGAGAAACAGGACAAAGATATTAAGGCGGCAGCCGCCAAAGACAAGGAAATCCTGCAGACCGTGATCTGGGGTTACGGTGAAAAAGTCGATGAAATCATGAAGGGCCCCAGCTCGGACTTGAAAGACATTCGTGCCGCCATCGACAAGATCGAAAAGGATCCCAGCGGCAAGGAAAACACTTGCATGGCGATCAACTACGCGATCGATAAGTTCGGCGCCCAGACGCGTCGACAAAAGCGAAAGCTGTTGATCGTGCTGGTCACGGACGAATCGGGGACTGACGGCCAGAATATCGACAGCACGATCGACAAGGTCAAACGCTATGAGACGCCGGTGTATATCCTGGGGCGCGAAGCCGTGTTCGGTTATCCCTACGCCCGGATCAGTTGGACCGATCCGAAGTTGGGTCTCAGCTTCTGGCTGCAGATCGACCGGGGTCCAGAAACGGCCATGCCGGAAGCCCTGCAATATGACGGCCTGCACGCGCGGCACGATTCCTATTCCAGTGGGTTCGGGCCCTATGAACAAGTGCGGATCGCCAAGGAAAGCGGCGGCATCTTCTTCGTCTTGCCCGGTGAAGAACAAAACCTGATCAACCAGGACGCGATCGACAAACGGAAGTTCGCGTTCTACGACATGAAGGAATATCTCCCCTGGCTGGTCTCACGCCGAGAGTATGCGGAAGACCGCAAAAAGAGCAAGTTCCGCGAAACGCAGTGGGAAGTTATCTCGGCACTGAATCCGTATCTCGATCCGGAACTCAATATTCAGGAGAGTCACTACCCGTTCGCGAAGCCGGAATTCGCTGCGGCCGGTGAGGTGGCATTCAAGAAGGGCGTTCGTGCGCTGGCGATCATGAACGAAGCCGAGAAGCGTCTGTCGAAGATCCGGCCACTCCGCGCCGCCGAAGAATCGACTCGCTGGCGGGCGAATTATGACTTGATGCACGCGCAGATTCTGGCCTATCGCGTCAGGTTGTTTCAGGCCCTGCTGGCACTCGATCAGCACGTCAAGAGCCCGATGACACCCAAGAGTAAAGTCAGCAACGAGTGGCATTTGCAGCGGACTCCCAAGATGCTGGCCCCCGATGCCCAGGTGGTGAAGGCGACCAAGATCGACATGGAGGAATTGAAGAAGCAAGAACAAGCCGCGCGGGATATGCTGGCCGAAGTCGTCAAGAACCATCCGAATACCCCCTGGTCGAATCGTGCGAATTTCGAACTGGCCTACGGCTTCGGATTTCAGGTCATCGAAGGCTTCCGCGATCCACGCTACAGAGAACTCCCCAAGGGCTTTAAGCTGCCGAATCCGTAACGGCAACGTCGCTCGATGGATCACTTGTTGAACTGCAAGAGTCCGCTCGAGACTCACCAACACGGAAACAGACGCTTTGGAATGTCGTTTCCGTGTTTTTTCACGGCCATAACTGGCTACCAGTCATGGACTTTTGCGATTCGTCTCGGTTGTAATTGGCAGAATTTCAGGCGTATTGCACTTTCGGTCTATTCCGGTTAATCGCGCGTTTGGGCCACGGTTGGCTGCCGTCGAGCTCGATTTCTCGAAAACTGGACCCCTGGCGTGGTGTGATGAAAAGGGGATGATGCGGCCGTGGTCGGTTCATCCGGATTTTGTTTCGGGGGTCGGAGGTGGATTGTAGGCCAACATCCGCAACGCTTGTACTGAAGGCCCGAGAATGTTGCGACACCAGTTCCAGACGGCTTTGG
>CAMAVF010000252.1 GCA_945861445.1 Planctomicrobium piriforme
GCTATCATGCCGTGGAAAATAAGTGCGAAGTTCACGACCTGCACGCCACGATGCTGCATCTGATGGGCATGGACCACAAGCGTCTGACCTACCGCTTCAGCGGCCGCGACATGCGACTGACCGACGTGTTTGGAGAAGTCGTTCACGACATCCTGGCGTGAATGCTGCTTCGACAGTGCTAGATACCGTCTTGAGTAATACTATTGCCGCGCGTTCACGAGTTAACCAATCATGTCGGAATGGCGCCGCGTGGCAATCGAGTTGATTCCAGACCTCTCGAAGGAAATCTCGCTTGCTTCCAATAAGACTGAGTTATGGGACAAGCTCAGAGACGAGTTTATCAAGGCTTCGCAGTCCCGGGAAATTGCGGTCTGCAGTTCAATTGTGAAATACTACCGCTGGTGCGTCAGCGAAAGTCGGCAGCCATTGCCAAATGAGGTGCAAACATCCGCGGTCATTACGTTTCTCGAGAAAATGGTTCGCAGTCACGATCTGCTCGAGCTCTTGCTGAAATGGTTGTCTAAGGATGAATTGTTAAGCTACGCTTGGCACGTCCAAAACTCGGCTGGCGAGAGCGCAGTCGAATATATTCGGAAACACCGAGGCGGAGACCGTTTTGACTGAGGTGTGCTGCTCTTTCCAATCGTTGCATTGGCAAGTTACCATGAACTGGCGTTGATGTAACTGTTTTCGGTCTTCTGAGCAGTGAGAGCGGTATGCCGCAGTTCGTTGAGCGTTGGAGTACGAGGGTTTTCGTCGTTGCCGGCTGCATGAGCATAGCGGGTGCGGCCGCGTTCGCTGAAGAACCGAAGAAGCCGGTCGTGAGTTTCAACGAACACGTCCTGCCGATCTTGCAGAAGGCGTGTTTACGCTGCCACGGCGATAAGCAACGTAAGGGTGAGCTGGACCTGCGCAGTCCCCCGGCAATGCTGCGTGGAGGAAACAACGGACCGGCCATCACGCCGCATAAGGCGGGTGAAAGTTCACTGATTGAAATGATCGAGTCGGGAGAGATGCCGCCCCCCAAAGAAATGCCGCGCGTCTCGGCCGATGAGTTGGCTGTGTTGACGGCCTGGGTCAATGCCGGTGCGGTGGGGCCGAAGAAGCCGATTCGCGACGCGTTGGTGAGCGAGGAAGACCGGCAGTTCTGGTCGTTCAAGCGGCCTGTCAAAGCCCCCGTGCCGAGCGTCAAGGCAGTTGATCGAGTGCGGTCGCCTGTCGACGCATTCATCCTGCAGAAGCTCGAGAACGCGGGAGTGACTTTCAACCCGGACGCCGACCCTCGGATATTGGTCCGACGCCTGTATTTTGATCTCATTGGCCTGCCTCCCACTCCGGAACAGATCAATGAGTTTCTCGGTGACCGTAGCGCGGATGCCTATGCGCGGCTGGTGGACAAGCTGTTGAATTCCCCACGCTATGGTGAACGCTGGGCGCGGCACTGGCTCGACACGGTAGGCTATGCCGATTCGAACGGCCGCCGCGGGGACGAAGTGCGGAACTGGGCCTGGCGATATCGCGACTATGTGATTCAAGCCATTAACTCGGACAAGCCTTACAACGAATTCATCGTGCAGCAACTGGCGGGCGACGAGTTGCTCGACTGGCGTAAGGCTGAGAAGTTATCGCCCGAAATGGTGGAGAATTTGGTCGCGACCGGCTTCATGCGGACGTCGCGAGATGCGACCGATACCGAAATCGTCGATATGGTCGACGACCGGTTTGCGACGTTGCACGATACGGTCGAAGTGACCGTCAATTCGTTTCTGGGTCTCACCATCGGCTGTGCCCGCTGTCACACGCACAAATACGACCCGCTGCCGCAGAGCGATTTCTATCGGCTCGAAGCCTTCTTTACGCCGGCCTATAACCCCCAAAAATGGATCCCTGCGAACCATCGCGGAGTCGTCACCGAAGATCAGTTGCGTTACCTGCAGGAGGCGACTCCGGCGGAACTCAAGAAGGATGAGGTCATTAACGGACCCATTGAACGCGCCGTTGCGGAACTGCAAAAACCGATCGACGCGTTGAAGGAAACTCATCGCCAAAGACTGCGTGCCGAGGCCATTCAAAAGTTACCAGCGGCCACCCAGCAGGCGTTTGCGAAGGCCCCCACGGAACGCACCCCGGAAGAACAGAAACTGGTCGATCAGCATGAGTCGCATCTGCCAACGTCCGATCGCCAGGTCAAGCTCGACTCGCAGTACCAGAAGGCCATCAAGCCCTTTGAAGCGGCGATTGCCTCTGCCAAGGCCGCTCGCGTCCCCTTGCGACCGCTGATCTGGGCGTTGTGGGATCTAGAGCCCAAGCCAACGGAAACGCACCTGCTGGTTCGCGGCGATCTACTGACCCCTGGCCCGGTTGTCGAACCGGGGGTTCCGGTCGTATTGGATGATCCGGCGAAACCGTTCAAGATCCAGTCACCCCAAGCGGATGCCTCAACCACCGGATACCGGACTCAACTGGCCCGCTGGATTGCCAGCGACCAAAATCCGCTGACCGCGCGTGTCTTCGTGAACCGCATCTGGCAGCATCACTTTGGACGCGGCATCGTGGCGAGCGTCCACGATTTTGGAACCACCGGTGCCGCCCCGACACATCCGGAATTGCTCGACTGGCTGGCTGTCGAATTCATGGAACGTGGCTGGAGTCTGAAGTCTCTGCACCGTCTGATCGTACACTCCACCGCCTACCGTCAATCGGCGGAATTCGATGAATCCAAGAGCCGCATTGACTTCGACAATAAGCTTCTGTGGCGGAAAGCCCCGCGGCGGGTCGAAGCTGAAGTCCTGCGCGACGCATTGCTGACGACCAGCGGACTCCTCAACGCCGCCATGTACGGCCCGGGAGTACCGGTCAAGAAAGCTCCCGACGGTCAATGGGTGACGGCCGAAGCGGGGACGGCGGCCAATCGCCGCAGCATCTATTTATTGAACAAGCGAACCGAGACCCTGACCTTTTTGACGACGTTCGACGCCCCCCGCATGGAGCTCGACTGCCCCGAGCGATACTGTTCGACGATCCCTCAACAGTCACTGGCCATGCTGAACAACCCGTTCGTGACGGCCCAGGCCGAAATGCTCGCGGCGCGTATCGCAGCCGAGGCCCCCGCCGACCCCCGCGGTGCAGCCGCCTGGGCCTTCGAACGCGTTCTAGGCCGAGTCCCCGACGCTCGCGAACTGGACGTCCTGACTGAATATCTGGCAGGAGAGTTGAAGACTGCCGCGGACCCCACAGCACGCAAACTCGCGTTCTTTCAGCTCGCCCATACGCTCCTAAATGCGAACGAATTTTTGTATGTCGATTGATGGTTGTAGATATGGTTATTATCGACTACGTCTACGTGGTGGATGCGGACTTGAAAAGCTACTTCGACACGATTCCCAAGGATCGACTGCTGGCCCTCGTGCGGCAACAGATCTCGGACTCGCGGGTGTTGCGGCTGATCAAGCTGTATCTGGATCAGGGGATCATGGAGGAACTGCGGACCTGGACTCCAATTGCCGGAGTTCCCCAGGGGGCCGTTCTGTCCCCCGTCCTGGCCAATCTGTACCTGAACCCGCTGGATTATCGGATGTCGGATCTGGGCTATGAAATGATCCGGTACGCGGATGGCTTTGTGATCCTGTGCCGAAGCCTGGAAGAAGCCCCGCCGCCGCTGTTCCATGCCTCCCTCAACCGAGAATACAGACAGATCGATCTTGATTGTTCGTCCGAATTCTTTTAAACACTGCCGTCTGTTTTCCGATTCGCGAAAACGCCCCACCAAAAATCGAGTCGCATTAGCGCGCATGCTATCTCGGACCAGCCAACAGAAACAGAGTTCACATGGATTTGATCTATCGCTACGACCCTTTCGCACCAATCGAGACCGTCCAGATCCCGACTGCTGGCGACGCGATCAATGAATTGGTTTGCGGAAACAATCGATTCGTGGGGATCGTACAGCGGATGCAATTGCGAACCCTGGGGGCCGATGCGGGGGAGCCAATTGTGATACCCTTCAGCCCCGTCATGATGGGGCTCCCGCTGTTTCAAGGCGCGATGCCGCAACAGACTCCCTACGCGGCGGTGCTGGGGTGCTCGGATGCGCGGGTTCCCATTGAATCGGTATTCAATCAATCCTTCAACAAACTGTTCGTCTTGCGAATCGCCGGCAATGTTTTGGGAGCCGAATGCCTGGGCTCGCTGCACTATGCGGTCACCCAGTTGCGAGACAGCCTGAAGCTGGTGGTCGTGCTGGGTCATTCGAAGTGTGGAGCGGTGACGGCCGCCGTCGACGCCTATCTGTCAGTCACCGAATTCGCCGACATCGCTTCCACCTATCCCTTGCGGTCGTTGCTTGACCAGATTCAGATCTCAGTGCGCGGCGCCGCGCACGCCTTCGAGCGATTTGCCGGGGCGGACATTCGGAAAGATCCCGAATTTCGCACCTTGCTGGTGACCGCGTCGGTTTATCTCAATGCGGCAGTGACCGCTCATGAATTGCGCCGCGAACTGCGATTGCAGGGAGGTGGTCCCGAAGTGGTATTCGGTGTTTATGACATGGAAACCCTGCTGGTACAGGGCTGTCCCGCGCTCCCGGCAGATGCCGAATCGCAACCCAGACTGCGTCGGGCGCCCGTGGATTCGCACGAGCTCACGGCGTATGCAGCGGAAGTGGTGGAGGCGGTCATCGCGACAGAGAAATCAAACTTGACTGTCCCCTAAGCGCCCGCGGCAGACGTGATGAGAGTCGGTCTGCCAATACAAGCTCGAAGCGCGAGCGAGTGCATTCCTCGTAGGTCGGATGACCCGAGATCACAGCAACACGATGGCATAAGCACGCAGACAGAACAACGTGCCGATGATTCCCAGGCCGATGACCGTGGCAAATGTCATCTTGCGACCCTGCGGGATCTTCAATAACAGTCCGATTGCACCCAGGACCAGGCAGAGTTGCAGGCACAACGTCCCGAAGTCAAAAACATCCCCCGCCGCTGACAGGCGTTCGATCGACTTTTCCCGTTCCTTCGAACCAATGACCTGCCCCAGCTTGCCGTCGACCTCCTGCGCCCAGTTCTCTTTCCCAACGGTGGCCGAACCGAGCAAGATTTCGTGCTTCTCCCGCTTGTAACGCTCGATCTGCCCATTCAGTTTGCTGGCGATCTTGTCCAGTTCAGAAATCTTGTCGGCGGCAATGGCCTCGGCCTTGAGCAGTGTGATGATCAAGTCGCGCTGGCCCTCGGCCAGCGTCTCTTTGATGCCCTTTGATTGATACCACATGTACGAGTTGGCCTTCTCGTTGGTCTCTTTGATTTCGTCATCGCCAAATTTTCCCGCCCCCAGATCGTTGATCGCCAGGGCTGCGGCGAAGATTGCCAACGTAATGCCGAATCGCATTTCCCAATGGTGTTCGTGGGGTCCCTCATCCTGCTGAGCACTCGACATGGTGTTCCTTACTCGAATTCTGTGATCCTTGAGGCAGCGCAGCCACGCGCGACGGGTTTATACCACAGCCCTGGCGGAGGGTGGAGACAGAAATTCGTCGGAGAATTGCTTGTGCCGGCTACGAAGTGGCCGCGAATACAAGCTCGAAGCGCAAGCGAGTGCATTCTGTTGTCAATGAGTAATGAAAATGCACTCGCTTGCACTTCGAGCTTGTATTCATCAATCGCTTGTAGCCCGACTCTGGAGAGTCAGGCTACGATTTTCCACGGATGAATTATCCTCGCTGATAATGCTCTATCTCGAAAAACACTTCAGGTCTTTAACTCATTCCGAGATTGCGTCGTCCGACTGGGGCGTCCGACTGGGGCGACCGACTGGGGCGAGCAGTCGCTTCACGTCTGGTTTTGGAGTAAACTGAGGCGCGGACTTTTGCGATTGCCCTCGATCTCCAGGAGTGACCCCCATGACAATTCGTACCTCTCGTCGTCAGTTTTTAAAGCAGGTTGCGGTTGCCGGAACGGCGCTGGCGTTGCCGGCTGCGAGTTATGCCAGAATTTTGGGTGCCAACGACAAGTTGCGGATCGCTTCGATCGGTACCGGCGGAAAAGGCTGGTCGGATCTCACCGCGACTGCCGAGAGTCCCCATGTGCAGGTCGTCGCGCTGTGCGACATTGATGAATCGAAAATGTTCCTAGGCCGGGCGGCTGAGACATTCCCTGACGCCAAACGCTTCACTGATTTCCGCAAGCTGCTGGATGATTCCAAGGGAATTGATGCCGTCATCGTTTCCACGCCCGATCACATGCACGCGCCGATTTCGCTGCCCGCCATGCAACTGGGCAAGCATGTGCAGTGCCAGAAGCCGCTGACGCACACCGTCAACGAAGCTCGGCAAATGCGACTCGCCGCAAAGAAGTACAACGTCGTCACGCAGATGGGCAATCAGATTCAATCGTACTCAGAATATCGGACCGCGGTGCAACTGGTGCATAGCGGAACCATCGGCAAGGTGAAAGAAGTCCATGCCTGGCAAAGTGGTGGGATGAGCTGGATCAAGGCTGACGACCGCCCGGCTGGCAGTGAACCGGTGCCGGAAACCTTGCACTGGAACGAATGGATTGGCGTTGCACCCATGCGCCCTTATCTGCCGACCATCTACCATTCCTTCAACTGGCGCGGCTGGCAGGATTTCTCGAATGGCCAATTGGGTGACTTCGGGTGCCATATCCTGGATCCGGTGTTTGGTGCCCTGAAATTGACCGCACCCCTCACGATCTCGGCTGAAGCACCGCCGATCAACCGCGAAGTCTGGACGAAATGGTCGACTGTTTCCTATGAATTCCCGGGCACGGAATACACGGCGGGAAAAACGATCAAAGTCACCTGGTATGATGGCGAAGGAAAATTCCCGCCGCGGGAAGCCCTGGGACTCCCCGAAAAATACAAACTGCCTGGCTCAGGATCGGTGTTGATCGGCGAGAAGGGATCACTCGTGATTCCTCACGTCGCCATGCCCGTGTTGTTCCCCGAGGAAAAATTCCCCACGAAGTACGAAACGGTTCCCGCCCGCAATCACTACACGTCGTGGGCCGACGCCTGCCTTGGCACAGACAAGACGACTTCGCACTTCGATTATGCGGGTCCGCTAACGGAAACCGTCCTGTTGGGGACGATTGCCATCCGCTTGCCAGGACAAGCCTTGGCGTGGAATGCCGAGAAGCTGGAGCTGACTGGATCTCCCCACGCGCAAGGGTTGCTGACGAAACCGTATCGCAGCGGTTGGCAGCCAAAGTGGATCTGAAGATGATATTCGCGGTTCTCCCGCACTCGATTGTCAACCGAACCAACTCGGTCTAAATTGTCCAGAGCAAACGGGTTCGCCGTTTGCTCCGGACACATTTTTTGGCAATCGGCTGCGCTCGAATCATAACAGCGAAATTGCAATCGAGTTGGAACGGGTTCCATGCCTTCGCCTCGCCCCTCAAAAATCAAAGTGGTTGCTCCGGCGGTCCCGTCTGTGTCGTCACGGTCACCACGATTTCAGATTGACTGGTTGCCCGCCGGACTGCTGCTGTGGATGTTTCTGGCCTGTTGCTTTCCACTGTTCGACACCGATCTGTTCTGGCATTTGAAAACGGGCGAATGGATCCTGCAGAACTATTCGATCCCGGGCTACGATCTCTATACGTTCACGGATTTTGACAAACGCTGGATCGACCTGCACTGGGGCTTCCAGGTGGTCGCGGCCATCTTGTATCGGATCGGCGGCCCCAATCTGTTGATTCTGACCAAAGCGGCGATCCTGATGCTCGCGCTGGGGATTGGCTGCTATGCGGGGGGTGTCCACTTACGGGGATGGCAGCGCGTCCTGTGCTGGCTGCTGCCGGCGATCACCATCAGCGGGCGCGGCTATGAGCGGCCCGAAATCATCACCTTGCTCTGTCTGGCAGCGTGGCTGTGGATTGTCACGCGGTTGGAGCAATGTCCCCGGCTGATCTGGATTCTTCCGGCATTGCAGATCTTCTGGATCAACTTCCACGCCCTGTATATTCTAGGACTGGTCGTCGGTGGATGTTATGCCGTGGACTATGTGGTGCGCTCTGTTGCCGACGGCAAACTGGGTCTGGGCCCTGCCCCGCAAGCTCCCACTTCGTCGACACTGATCCGCGCCGCAGGATTGTGCGCTGCTGCCGCCTTGGTCAACCCGTACTTTGAAGAAGGTGCGTTGTTCCCATTCGTCCTGTTTCGCAAGTTCACCGTCGAGCAGAATTTCTACTCGTCGAATATTGGCGAGTTTCAACAGCCGATAAACTATCTGTTGAAGAATGGATTTGACAATCTGTACCTCAACGCGGAGATCCTGTTGTGGTTGGCCGCGGCGATTTCGTTTGTCGGATTGGCGGTTCGTCGCAGATGGAATGTGTTTCGGTCGCTGCTCTTCATCGGCTTCTCTTACCTAGCATGGAAGGCGAGCCGCAACACAAACATTTTCTCGTTGGTGGCCGGCTACGTGTTGTCGGAGAATGTGAGCGAGATCCTTTTCCGAAAGCCGGCCGCGGGAACGATTGATCCCGTTCGGACCCGGCTCGCGGTCGGGAAGGAACTCGCAGTGGGTCTGGGGCTGTCGCTGATGTTGCTCGCGGTGGTGACTGGTGAATGGAATCGGCAAGCCGAGAAGATCCGGCCTTTCCGGCTGGGCGAAGCTCGAGAATGGTATCCGCACAAAGCGGCCCAGTTCATGCAGCGGCCAGGGTATCCCCGCCGTGTGTTTGCCTCCAATTTCGGAGTCGCCTCGGTTTACACCTACCACAACGGGCCGGAAGGTAAAGTCTTCATGGACGGCAGGTTGGAAGTCTGTTCCCAGCAGACTTTCGAGCGATTTAACTCGATCGGTCAACGAATGAGTCATGCCGATCCCAGTTGGGTGGATCTGTTACGTGATCAAAAAGGAAACCTGCCCGCAGTCATGCTGGATTCACGATTCTCTCGCGAATTGATCACGGGTGCGTTGCAGACACCCGGCTGGCGATTGGTCTACGCCGATCGATCGTGCGCGGTGTTATTTGATGAGAAGGTGGCCGACGCGCTGCATCTGCCACCGGTGAGCATTGAGCCGATACGCTGGCCACCGAAATTGGAGAGCTGACCCTGTTATCAGCCTGTTATCAGAGGGCAACAGGATTCCCCCGGAAAGTTCGTTATGCCCGCAGGCTCCATGAACCGAGCGCCGTTGGTGCTGCTGTACCTGAATGTCCTGGTCATTGCCACCTGCGGACTGGTCTACGAGTTGCTGGCGGGAACGCTGGCCAGCTACCTGCTGGGCGATTCCGTTACGCAGTTCTCGCTGGTGATCGGCATCTATCTCTCCGCCCTCGGTGCCGGCGCCTGGGTCTCGCGGTTCGTGGTGGGTGGAGTCGCCCGCTGCTTCATTGAGGTGGAACTCGGCGTGGCGTTACTCGGTGGCTTCTCTGCCCCCATTCTCTTCGCCACCTTCGCCTGGGCTGACATCTTCCGGCTCGTGCTATACGGCCTGGTCTTCGCAATCGGTTTGCTGGTTGGGCTCGAATTACCGCTCTTGATGCGACTCCTGAAAGAACACCTCGATTTTGAGGATCTTATCTCACGGGTGCTGACGTTCGATTACATCGGTGCGCTGCTGGCTTCGTTACTCTTCCCCCTGTTTCTCGTACCTCGGCTGGGCTTGGTGCGAACGTCGCTCCTGTGCGGAATTCTCAACGCGGCGGTGGCCCTGTGGGGCACGTATCTACTGCGACCATTGTTGAGTCATCGAGGTCTGCGTGGTTTGCGGATCCGCGCGGGACTGATCATCGCGCTGCTGGCGGTCGCCATCGTGAAATCCGACATGCTGACGACGCTGGCGGAAGAAAGTGTTCTCGGCGACCCCATCATCCATGCCGAGACGACCCCCTATCAGCGCCTCGTGCTGACGAAAACCGATCGCGGGTTTCAGCTCTATCTCAATGGACACCTGCAATTCAATTCGGTGGATGAATACCGCTATCATGAAGCCCTCGTGCATCCGGCGTTGTCCTCATTGAAGTCGCCCCGCAACGTGCTGGTCCTTGGCGGAGGAGACGGCCTGGCCGTGCGAGAGATCCTCCGCTACCCGTCGATCGAATCCGTCACATTAGTGGATATTGATCCGGGCATGACATCCCTGGCCGACCGCTTTCCCCCCTTGTCTGAACTCAGTCGAGGGGCGTTGCAGGACCGCCGCGTGACGGTGATCAATGAAGATGCATTCGTCTGGATTGGCCGCCAGGATAGTCGACGGTTTGATGCGGCAATCATCGATTTCCCTGACCCTGGGACATTTTCCATCGGCAAACTATACACGACACGCTTCTATCGCCTGTTGCAAGAACGCCTGACGCCGGACGCGCTCATTAGCGTGCAATGCACGTCGCCCCTGGTTGCACCGCGATCGTTCTGGTGTATCGTCAGCACCCTGGAGGCGGCAGGATTTCAAGTCCGGCCGTATCACGCATCAGTTCCGACCTTCGGTGAATGGGGCTTCATTCTCGCCGCGACAGGCCCGCTTCCGCAAGAACTTCGATTGTCGACAAATCTGATAGGCCCTTCGCGGTTTCTCGATGACAAGGTGCTGAATAATCTGTTCGAACTTCCACGGGACATGCAACGCGTGAAGACGGAAATCAATCAGCTCAACAACCAGATGTTAGTGCACTATTACGATCAGGAATGGGGATCTTGAAGGTTCTTTGTGGTTCGTAGAGATAGACCATTAGGCGAGCCCGGCGGCGTGAGCCCCGGGATTCTGCTCCGTGGCCGACGCTGCTAGCGTCGGCGTCAACACCG
>CAMAVF010000253.1 GCA_945861445.1 Planctomicrobium piriforme
ACAAAACACCGCCCCCAACTCGCCACCCTCATGACCCACAACTTCCAACACTTCAACCCGGCCTCATTCCTCACCGCGTGAAGTATATTTCATTCATAGGGTGTAGTGTTCGGCAATGCTGTGATGCACCCGGCCAAACTGCACACCGGATTGTACCAGTCTTTATGTCTTGAGCAAGCGAGAACCGGTTCGAAAACCACAGTTCTGTTCACATATTCCCATCACCTGTTTCTGTTAGCGGGCAATACGGTTACGGACCGAGTCGATCAAATTGCGGGCCGTGTCATGGAACAGGGCCTGTCGTTGAGCGGCCGTTAGACCGAGGTATCGTGCGCCGCGCTTCATGGCTCGCAGTTGCTCGTACCGGATGAATGTCATGCGGTTGTCACAGTGTGACAGGGCCAGGTTGTGGTTTTCGGATGACAAGTACGCCCAGGCTCGCCCGAACGTGATGTATTTGCCACGCATCGGGCCGATCATGTCGTCGCTGCCGTACATGATCCGATCCAGCCCAACTCCGTTATACAGGGCATCAAGCGAATCAGACTCACAGACGGTCGAGGTGTCGTACCAGACATTCGGCAGGTCTCGCAGGTGAGCAGCCGCCTTCTCAATGGCCCAGGCCGAATAGCTGCGCGCACAGTGGGCCAGGATCCACTTGGCCCGGGGATACTTCGCGCTTAAACGGACCATGTCCCGAATGTTGTCGGGATCGCCGATCGCGTCGCGTTTCGAAACATGCATCATGATCAGCAAACCAAGACGATCGGCGACAGCGATCTGATGTTCCGGCAGAAAGTCCGTAATGCAACTCTCCATCGGTTTGCCTGACTGGGAATAAAACAGGTACGGTTTGAGGCCGATCAATCCCGTTCGTTCCAGCGTCGCTTCGATCTCGTCGGCCCCCATGCCGGGATGAACCAGCATCAGGCCGGCCGAAGCGGGATCATTCGCCACCTCGCCCGCAACGAATGTGTTTGATCCTGCAAAGTCGCACGGCTGCGGAAATGGGAAGGGAAATGACAGCCGCGAGATGGTACGGCCCGGAAAGAGGACCGCATCGACTGCGTCGGCCGCCTTCCAACTCACTTCGGGAAAATGGGCACCGATCGATTTCTGGAAGGGGCCCGACTCTTTGTGTGGATCGAGATTGAAGGCCCAGCGATAAATGTGCGAATGCGCATCGATCACGTTGGCTGGCACAAAGTCCGCCAGCTCATCGTCCCAGATGCGCCGATCCAGATCCGTCAGGGTCATCTCCGACACAATCGCCGCCTCCTGTTGGTTGAGGTCTACGAGTCAAAACAGTTCAACAATCGCCTTGCCCTCGTCGAGCAGGTTGTACGGCCGGCCTTGATTGTCGTAGACCTCCAGGTCATCGATCCCCATCGCGTGATAAACAGTCTTGGTGACGTCGGCCGGAGCGACAGGGTGCGTCGCGGGGTACTCGCCATACCGGTCGCTCGCGCCGTAGGTCTGGCCGCCTTTGATGCCGCCACCTGCCAGAACGTCGGTGAGGCAGTGCGTCCAGTGATCGCGCCCGGCACCCGTGACACCACCCGAACGGGGATCACCAATCTTGGGCCTGCGGCCCATCTCGCTCGTGACCATCAACAGCGTTTCATCCAGCATCTGCCGGTCGGCCAGATCTTCAATCAACGCGGAAAACGCCAGGTCGAACGCGGGCAGGAGATCCTCTTTCAAGCAGCCGAAGTTGTTGCCATGCGTGTCCCAGCCACCGCCGCTCAGGCACTTCTTCGCCACGAATTCGTCTTCCTCAGACCAGAACACGGTGACGAATGGCACGCCCGCTTCGACGAGGCGCCGGGCGGCCAGCAGACTCATGCCGTTGATGTTGTTCCCGTACCGGGCAATGGTTTCGGGCTTCTCGCGCGAGAGATCAAAGGCCGTGGTCGTCGCGCCAGAAGTCAGCAGGGACATCGCTCGCTGTTGCTGGCTGTTCCAAGTTTCGACCGCGGCATACTGATCCAGATCGCGACGAGCCGCGTCAAATCCCGACAACAAGTTCTGCCGCACGCCAAATCGAGCTGCAGGGACGTCGGCCGACAGGACCAGGTCAGGTGCTCGAAACTGGGTCGGCTTGTCGCGACGCCCATAGACGTAGAGTGGATCGTATTTCACACCCAGCCGCGCGGCGAACTGTCCGGGACGGGTATAGGGTGCCTGGCTCGGTTTCCACGGCAAGGTGACGGCATTCGGCATCCCAGTCCGCTGCGGACGTTTCGCGGCCACGACACATCCCATGTAGGGCCAGTCGTCCGGATACGGTGTGCGATTGTTGCCCTGCGTCGCAAACGTCAGATCGGGGACATGGCCCGTCAAGTTATGATAGTAGCCGGCATGATGGTCATTGGTATTGACCGTCGCCCCCACGGAATTGATGAGCGCAAGATGATGGGCCTGCTTCGCAAGCAACGGCAAATGCTCGGACAGTTGCACGCCCGGTGCCGAGGTAGCAATGGGCTGGAAAGGCCCGCGGTACTCGAGCGGCGCGTCCGGCTTCAAATCCCACATATCCAGATGCGACGCGCCACCGCACAGGAAAAACAGGATGGTGGATTTAGCCGCGGACCGGCCGCTGGCTGATTCTGCCGCAGCAGCAGTCTGTTCGGAACCGCCGAAGGTCTGACCGGCGATTCCCACGGTGGACGCGACCAGGAACGTGCGTCGGTCAAATCCTAGAACTTGATGAGGATTCACAATTCTTTCCCGAATGCTTGGACCAATTATTTCTCTTGGGCACTCTCAACGATTCAATTCGTCAGGCGATGATGTCTCTTACCGGATCGCCTCCGTGAGCGATCGCGATAGGACGTCCGGTGCGATCGGGGACCATCAGGTGGGGGTCGATCCCCATTAGCTGATAGACCGTCGCGACGAAGTCCGCGGGTGACATCGGATGCGACGCGGGATACGCTCCGATCGCATCGGTCGAGCCGTGGACCAGCCCTTGTTTCACCCCCCCACCGAACAGCAGGCTGAACCCACACTGGGGCCAGTGGTCGCGCCCGGCTACCGAATTCACCTTTGGGGTACGGCCCATTTCTCCCATGACCACGACCAGCGTCGAATCGAGCAATCCCCGCGAATCGAGGTCTTGCAACAAGGCGGGAATCACCTGATCCAGCAACGGCAGATTCAAATTCTTCAACATGCCGAAATTGTTCTGGTGCATGTCATAAGCGTGGCCGTAGTGGTCGAAAATCTCTTGATGCACGCTGACGAACGGCACGCCGGCTTCGACCAGCCTGCGAGCCATCAGCAAGCTCGATCCCACGAGGTTACGGCCGTAAGCTTCGCGAAGCTCGGCCGATTCCAGATTCAGATCGAACGCATCCCGGGTCCGGCTGGACGTCAGCATGAGGAAGGCGCGGCGTTGGGCATCGCCCATCGTGGCCATGGCTCGCGACGAATGTGCCTCCGCAAATTCGCCGTCAATCTGCGAGACCAGGGAGCGGCGGCGATCCAACCGCTGTACGGTCATGTCGGGCAGGTTGTCCGCGGTCGGAGGCATTGGAGCCCCCAGCGGCATCACGGGGTCATAGTGTTCAAACTTGGGCTCGCGGCCGAATGTCGGTTTGCAAACCGTAAACACCGGATCGTATTGCTTGCCGAGGAATCCACCATACGGCCCGCGTCGACGATGTCCCTTCTGTCCCGATCCCGGAAAGCAGGGCATGCAAACAGCACCCGGTAAGTCGCGCGGACCGAGTTCCAGGTACTGGCAGATCGCCCCGATGTCAGGCGGATCGGTCGGCAGCGCCTGATCAGAGGGCTTATTGTCCGTGAAGCCGGTCATAAAGGGCAGGGGATCGTGCGAATTGAACATGTGGCTGAACGTGCGAATCAGCGTCCCGCGGTGCATCCACTGGGCGAGCTTCGGCAGATGTTCGCAGATTGACAGTCCGGGAATCGTGGTCGAGATCGGACCGAACTCGCCGCGGATTTCGACCGGTGCCTGCGGCTTCAAATCGAACATGTCGATGTGCGAGGGGCCGCCCAGCAAGTTAAACATGATCACCGACTTGGCGGGACCGCGCCCTGCACGCTCGGTCGTCGCCGCGGCGCGAGCCGATTGCATCCAATTCAGACCGCCGAATAGTGAGAGCCCGCCTACGCGCATCAATTCCCGCCGCGTGACTCCATCGCAGAGACGTGATTCAGAGCCTAGAACTCGCAACATGTCGATTCTCCTGTTTCCGGCGTCGCTTGCGCGTCGCCATGATGCACTGCCGTTCCCAGCGTGGATCGGATCTGTACGCGGATCATGGCCCGCGCCCGTTCTACGTCGCGCTCGCGGATGGCATCCACCAGTTCCCGGTGTTCCCAACAAATGCGATCCGCAGACGCCAACGACGTGGCTAGACGCGGCATGATTTGGAAGAACTCGGCGAGCAGCAATTGCATGCCAGCAATCATCCGCGAACCGGTCATCTCCAGAATGTACGAGTGGAACTTCAAGTCCAGTTCCACCGTGCTGGCTGCAGTTGGATCCTGACGGACCGCGTGTTCCAACTCCCGCTCAATTTCCACCAGACGTTCAATCTGCGGCGGGGTCGCGGCACGAATCGCCAGCTCTATGGCACCGACCTCCAGGGCGTATCGCAATTGAGCGAGGTCTCGCCAGTCATCGGGCGTGGTGATTAACGAAGGCAGGCTGTTCTGAAATAAGCGTAACGGATCCGGGCGGCGAACAATCAGCCCCTTCCGCTTGCGACCCTCCAGGATCCCAATAGCCTGCAGGCGACTGACCGCCTCGCGCGTAACGGTTCGCGAGACTCCATACTCGGCCGCCAACTGCGCTTCGGTCATGAAGAATTCACCATCGACGCGACGTTCCAATTGGATCCGCTCGCGGATTGTGGCCGCCAATTGGCGAACTTGAGTCGCAGGGGGTGAAGTAACGGCTAACGCGTCCATTTGGTCTGATCCTTTGATGCAATAATGTACCATATCGGATTCAAACAAGTCAATAAGTAGTATTTAATGAAAATGCAAAAAAAAAAAACGCGTGCATAAGCGTTCGGAAAGGAGCCGGTTCCCACAGTTTTCTCGGCCATTGACTGTTGCAGCGGGCGTGTCATTTGTCGCTGCTGGATGGCCACGGTACACTATGCTCATCCGTCGTTCGATGCGGTTGCGGACTTCTCACTTCTCAATGGTCCGTGTCACCGTGCAAGCTGTCGGCTTGCCTCCACACGCGAAAGGCTGTTGGCCATGAGCCTCTTGAAATGCCGGGTTCGAATCGGCCGCTGGGCGGCAAGCTGTGTGGCGTACGCGATAGCTCTCGCGGTGGTGCCGAGTCAGGTCAATGCCCAAGCCAACCCGCCGACAGTCGTGATGCAAGTCGCGCCCGCGGGACCGGATGTCGCGGGGGGATTGCTGGTTCGCGAACTGGTCCGACAAGCCGTATTGATCACCGCCCGCGAAGAATTCGGGCTGGTCACTCGCGATGTCGTGTTGGGGGAGACGCCCGCCAAAGATTCCAAGCGGCCCAAACTGTCGCTGAGTGCCGCAGTGTCGTCGGTCAGAACGGCCGAAGGATTCGCGGTCAATGTGCGGATCACGCACCAGGTCGCCGATCAACCTGTCGAACTGAAGACGCTCGCCTTGAAGATCCCTGAGGCCCAGTCGGTCGCTGAACTGACGACTCAACTGGAAACTCTGTCCCGGCAGGACCTGATCGCCATGCTGGAGCAGGCCGGACTGAAAAGGGCAGTGCCAGCCGCCAACGCAGCACAAGGAACCCCCGAAGCCACCGCAGTCGCGCGGCAGGCGTTCCTGACGAAAGTCAACTCGCAACTGGAACGCTGGAGTACCGTCGTGCAGTTTGCCGCCGTGCGCAGCCTGCACGGCGAGATTCGCAAATCGGGAGCCACTCCCGAATTGCTGGCCGCGCTGGCTCGCGGTTATGCGAACCTGGGAACGCTGACGGAAGTGTATTGGAGTCCCGCGCACAAGGTCTTCAAAGCCCGAGCACTGCTCTATGCCGATCGCCTGGTGAACCTCAAGTCCGACTCGGCCGCGTTGCAAACTCGGGCTTATGTCCGAGGTCTGGTCGGACTGCCGTTGATCGCCTTTCACGAACTGACTGCGGCCGCGGAGAAGGGTGCCCAACAGACTCCCAAAATTGAGTTGTCCGTAGAGTCGCAATTGATCAAGGACTACTGCGTCGGCAACTCGCAGCGGCTGGCGGAATTCGCAGGGGAGGCTGTTCAGCAACGCTTCGCCCGCTATCTGAATCTCTTGCTCATGGAGCACCTGCGGCTCTCCGCCGTAACAGGTCAGGCTGCCAGTTTGCTGCTGGAGCTTGATCCGTCCAACCTCCGCGCGATGGAGTCGATGGTCACGCCAGCCCCTCTCGGGGTCCAAGGCAGCATCTCCCGGCGGGCTCCAGAGGTCTTTGCCAAATCCCTGCCGACGGAACTGGCGGAGATTCCCAACCTGCCCAAGTCCATTCAAAAGATACTGCAGTGGACTGAAGTTGAACCAGCGAGTCAAGAAACCGTAATGAAGCTGACCCAGGCATTGGTGAACTCCGCCGCTGAAGGGGCTGCTGACCAGGGATCGCCGGAAGACCTGGCAGAACCATCGCTGGTGGCGGTCGGTCACCTGATTCGTGAGATCAACTATTTGCACGCCTTTCACATCATGTCGTTCCAGAAGTCGACCCTGGGTGTCAATTCGGACGACACTTTGGCGGCCTTGCTGCCCGTGGCCGAAGGACATGCCTATCTGTCCTTTCTGAAAAGCTATATCTGGGACAAAAATGCCTCCACAGCCGCCGAGAAAGAAGCCGGCCGGGCCGCACCCACCATCGATATCGAAGGGACCGCGCAGCCCCTGCTGGACGATTTAGAGTACAGCGACAACCGGCAGTATCGAACCCTGTTTGCCACATCGCTGGAGCATGACGACGTCGTCTTCCGGGACTTGGTGGATATCCTGCGGCGCAGCCCGAATGGCGGCGACCAGTCGCTGGCGTCAACACGGCTGTTCCGCTTGTGTCCAGACTCGTCCCTGATGGTTTACTTTGTCGTCACGCACAATTGGGACCTGGCACAGCCGCACGCAGTGAAGTGGGAGCAGGACTTCGCCCAGAGTCTGCCCGTGCAGGAAGCCCTGGCCCGGCAGTACCTCAAGTTGAAACGCCTGGATGATGCCGAACGCTGTTTGAAGCGGCGGATCGAACTGATGCCGGACTATGCCTCCTATAAGCAATTGTCGGCATTGTATCTGGAAAAGGATGACGAGGCCGGCTGGATTCAGAGCCGCCTCGACGCGCTTGAACTCCCCAGTCAGGGTTTGGAAAGTGCCCAGGTGCATGATTCACTGGCACGTCACTACATGCAGCGAAACGAACTCGAGATCGCCCGAACGCACGCCGACGCGGCGGCTCAATCGGGCGCCGGCTGGGCGATGCATGGGGCCGCTCAATGCCACGAACTGCTGGGTGAGTGGGAGGCGGCCGAGAAGTACGTGCAAGGCATCGCGGAACGCTACGAGGACTCCGGGTCCGACTGGTACTGCTGGTGCCGGCGGACGGGACATGGCGATCTCGATGCGGCCCGAACACTTGCCAAGGCCACCATCGTCAAGCATGCCGCCAGCGACAATTACTATGACCGGATCGAGCGTGCCACGTTCCAATATGCCGAAGGGGAAGACGCGCAGGCCCTCGCCACGCTGCAGGCCCTGTTTAATCGTTACCGGAACCAAACTGTCGGCGTGCAGGCCGCCCTGCTCGCTGAAGAGCTGAAACAGCCCGAATTGCGGGACAAGCTGTTATTGAACGCGCAACGGTCAGCCTTCGCCGACCGCGATGAACACTTGGCCCATTTGATCCAGGCGTTCCGAGCCGATCTGCGGACCGATCGGCAGGTGGCCTTCGATGTGCAGGCGAATGAGTTGCACATGCACCGGCACGAGCTTGGCAAGGCGACGCAAATGGGCTATTTTATCGGGAAATTCCTGTTGCTGCGCGGACGCACGGACGAGGGCACCCGACTTCTCAAATGGGCCGCGACGTCTCCCACGGGCATCGACCGTACCGCCACCTGGGCCACCTTGCTGCTCATTCGCAAGAATTTTGAACGCGGCCCGCTGCGCCATAGCGTGTGGGCCGGCAGTGAGCCCCTCGAAGAGATCCTGAGACTGCTGAACAAGCACGATGAATGCTTGAAGATCCACGACCGCGCGACCGCTGCGAAACTGGTGGAACGGGCACTGAAACTGAAGCCTGATTCGGCCGACGCGCTGTTTGCGAGGGCATTTCTCCATCACATTCAGGGACGCTGGGACGATTCCATCACCGACTATCAGAAGGGTCTGGAACTGGTTCCCAATGCCACGTTGCCGATGTTGTATCTGGCCCGTTCCTTGAGGTCCAAGAGTGACTTTCCCGGTTCGATTGCCGTTTATGAAAGGGCTCTCAAGGCGTTCCCGGATTTCAGTGACGCCCTGGTGGAATTGATTCCCATCCTGGACAGTTCGGAAGACGACAAGATCCGGAATGGCAAGCGGGCCCTGGAACTGGCCATGCACTTGATGAAATCGCATGTCAATGTTTCCTTACCGAGGAAGCAGGTCCTGCTGGCGGAAGCCCTGGCCGAAACGGGGGATTTCCCAGAGGCCATCCGCTATGCCGAACTGGCCCTCAAGAAACCGCCCGCACAACACAAGCACGAGCTGAATGCCATGTTGGAAGCATACCGGCAGAAGAAGCCCTTCCGACGTCAGAATCTACGCTGAGCGATCATTCATCGAACTATTACGAGTCACGGAGCGCCCTGTGTTACGCTTGAATCAAACATCCCACTGCGGACTGCTGCTACTAACCGTCATCCTGGCAGTCGCAACACAACGGAACTTTGCCGAAGAGCCATCCGCGCCTGCCGCGAAAGATGGTGTCGGCATGCGCGACATCGGCGCGCGGCGTGAGTTGTTTGTTGATCGCTACTTGATCGTTCAACTGCAGAACACCGCATTAAAATTGCACGAGCCGCAACTGGCTCCGCCGATGACTGAACCCGCCAACGAGATGGAATATGGCACCGTGATCAAGGACGGGGACCTGTTTCGTCTCTACACACGTGATGGGCGCGGGGCCAAGTTCGATGGTGATGAACCGGAAGTCACGCGATATTGCGAAAGCCGTGACGGCATCCATTGGACCAAGCCCAAGCTGGGTCTCATCGAGATTGATGGCAGCAAGGACAACAATGTCATCCTGCACGAAGCCCCGTTCTGCCATAACTTCTCGCCGATGCTCGACGCGCGCCCGGGTGTCGCAGCCGATGAGCGATTCAAGGCTCTCGGTGGAACGCTGAAGACGGGATTGGTCGCGTTTGTGTCCGGTGATGGAATTCGCTGGCGAAAACTGCAGCCCACGGCGGTCATCACCTACACGAAAGAGTACGCGTTTGACTCACAAAACGTCTCGTTCTGGTCCGAAAGCGAACAATGCTATGTCTGCTACTTCCGGCACTTCCTCGATAAGAAACTCAGATCCGTCTGCCGTACGACCTCGCCCGATTTCGTTAAATGGACGGAACCGGTGCCACTCAAACCGAATTTCGCAGGCGAGCATCTCTATACGACGCTGACCCATCCCTATTTCCGCGCTCCGCACATCTACATCGCCACCCCCACGCGATTCCATCCGGGACGCGGCGAAAGCACGGACATCCTCTTTATGACAACGCGCGGAAACGGCCCGTATGATCGCACCTTCCGCGAGGCGTTCATCCGACCGGGCCTCGACCCCGCCCGCTGGGGGAATCGCTCGAACTACGCCGCTTTAAATGTGGTGCCGACCGGCCCGAACGAGATGTCGATCTATACCACTCCGTTTCGCCGTTTCGTCCTGCGCACGGACGGTTTTGCATCAGTGCATGCGGGTGCCGATCCCGGGGAAATGGTCACTCACCCATTGCAATTCCGTGGGCAGGAACTGGTCATCAACTACGCAACGAGTGCCGGCGGAAACCTACGAGCAGAAATTCAGGACACGAGTGGAAAACCATTACCCGGATTTACGCTGGCCGACGCCACCAGCCTGGTAGGCGATGCGATCGAGCAGACCGTGAGTTGGAAAAAGGGGAGCGATCTCTCTGCGATTGGTGCCCAACCCGTGCGACTGCGGTTCGTCATGCAGGAGGCCGATTTGTTTGCGATTCAGTTCCGAGACAAGAAGTAGTAGCGCGCCATTGAACGGTTTCGTGTGAGGGTGTGAGGGAGACGGAGCACGAAGCCAATTGGGGCCTCATATTGACAGGCTCAAATTCTCCTCAACTGACTATCCCTCCGCTTTTTAACGGAGGGCGGGTCCTGGCTCTGATCGTTTCGGCCTTCCAGCCTGCGGCATCGGCGCCGTAGACGTAGGGCACCTGCAAGACCTCGCCCAGTTTGTGCATCAGGCGGGCTGCGCCCACGAAATCGCTCGTCAGAAGAATCGGCAAGCGATCGTAGGTATCTATGTCGGAATGAGCGAGAACGATCAAGCCCTGAACGGCCCACGTGGTCAGGGAGTTGCTTGAATTACCAACGACAAACTTCCAGGGACAGAGTTGGACGGCGACCACACGTTCTCGCGGAATTACTAGCCCGGATTATTCACCATTGTTCAACAAAAATGGCCTCGTGTGGCGTATAAGTTGTTAACCACAACAAACTTCAACGCACGCACGGAGGCCAGCTATGAGTTTACAGTCTGTCACGGGATTGTCATTCGATTTTCCCAAGATTCG
>CAMAVF010000254.1 GCA_945861445.1 Planctomicrobium piriforme
CAGCCGAGCAAGCCATCGAACGGACCCGGCAACTGATCCCGGCACTGCGGGACGTGGCCTTCAATCGCCGTTGGTCAGGATCGAGTCTGCGTTCGGCCAGCACGATCCCAGGCATTGATCAAGTGGGCCACTACAAAAATGTCTGGTCCAGCGGGGGCCTTGATTTTGCACAGGTGCTGTTCGCCCCCATTATTGGAAAATTGCTGACCGATTGGCTACAGCACGGCGAGCGACCCGAAGAACTGTCACGGTTTGGCCTGATCATGGTAGACTGACGGTGCTGGGTGTGAGGAACTGAGTGCTCTCGGTCAGCGTCCAATCCCAGTCCAACCCATTTACATTCTGTTTCCGCTGATTGGAATTCATAATGCCCTACCTGGTCAGAATGCTCTTTTGGGGACTGCTGGTCTGTTTCGCCGGGCTGATGTTGTCTCCCGAACCATTGTTGGCGCAGGCGAAGACCAAGCGCAGTAAGAAGGACGCGGCGCCGTCTGGAGTGGCCGATTATCAGTCCAAAAACTTCATGGTGCGGACGGATTTACCTCCCGATGAAGCAAAGGACCTGCTGAAACGCCTGGAAACCATGCTCGGGCTGATCGAGAAATACTTCGAGCACAAATTGAATAGTCCCATCGGGATGATTGTCGTCAAGGACTTGAAAGCCTGGCCGCGTGAAGTCGTCAGTCAATTTGATCGCAACGGCCTGCGCAGCATTGAAGATGGAGGCGGCCTGACGATCGGGCAGACGCTGCAGTCCAACGCGACGGGGCAGGTGTTGGATGCAAAGGCGGTGGTCTATGCCGTCGCCGATCGTGGGACGCCGCAGCATGAGGCCGTGCATGCGTATTGCGTGCTTTCTTTCGGGCGGACCGGACCGACGTGGTATTCAGAAGGGATGGCGGAAATCGGTCAATATTGGACTGACAAGGGACAGGGAGTCCACTGCCACGACATCGTCATGAAGTTCCTGAAGTCGCAGGATCCCAAAGAGCTGACTGAGATTGTCGATGTCGCCGATTCAACCGGTGATTCCTGGGAGAATTATGCCTGGCGCTGGGTGTTGTGCCATATGCTGGCGAACAATCCCAACTACGCTCCTCGCTTCAAACCGCTGGGGCTGGGGCTGCTCAATGGCAAGGACGTCACCTTCCAATCGGTCTATGGGGCGATGGCCAAAGAAATCAACTTCGAGTACCAGTTCTTCCTGCGACATATCGACCAGGGCTTTCGCGCGGACCTGTGTGCCTGGGACTGGAAGGCCAAGTATCCCCCCTGCAAGGGGAGCACAGCGTTTACGGCCAAGGTTGACGCCAATAAGGGCTGGCAGCCGTCTCGCATCTCCGTGGAGGCCGACCAGTCCTATGACTTCTCATCCAGCGGCACGTGGAAAACTAGCAGTGCGGGACAGGCGGTCGATGCGGAAGGGGGCGATGAAGGCGTGGGGCGTCTGGTGGGCATTATTTTTGATGACTACAAGCTCAGCGAACCCTTTAATCTGGGGGCATACGGATCATTCAAACCGCCCCAAAGCGGCAATCTGATGCTGCGCTGCGAAGACAAGTGGAACGAACTGGCAGACAACAGCGGAAAGCTGCAGGTACGATTGAAGCTGACCGGCAAGGGAAATCCTTTGCCAATGCCGGAGACGAAACCCAGTGGGCGCGAAACGCCTGCGAAATCGTCGAAGACGCCAGTCAATCAATGATCCGTCGCTGGGTAAAGCTGACCAGCGACCATTCGCGGACGGTGCCGTCCAGGCTGCCCGAATAGAGGGTTTGACTGTCGTGGCCAAATTCGAGCGACCGAATGACGCCATCATGGCCGGCCAGTGACTGCGATGTGGGGGCGGCGGCGGAATTCCGATTCCAGACGTTGATCAGTTTGGAATGCGAACTGGCCGCCGCGACCTGTGTTTCATCACGCGAAATCGCGATCGAATCGGCCCATGCGAATTTGGGTAGATCCGCGGTGTTTAGCTTGCCCTGCCACTGAGTCTGGCCGGAAACCGCATCCAACAGGCTGATTGAACCGTCCTGTGTGGCGACTAGGATTGACGATCCGTCTGCGGACCAGACCGCCGAAGTACACACTGCAGGCAACTTCAGTGGAGATTTCTGATCGACTCCCGTCAGCACCTCGTGGATGCCCGCAGTTTTGTCCTCCCGGGCAACAAACAACCGGCGGCCCTGCGGATCCAGACACGCTCGCGACACCGCGGATGAGGTGGGCAGGGAGTAGCAGAATACTTCCGTTGCGGATTCGCGATCGAGCCATCCTTGAACCTCACCGTTCTGCGAAACAAACACAGCGATTGTTCCGTCTGCAGATACGCCAGCATCGATCACAAATGACTCGCCGCGGCTGCGTACCAGCAAACTGATCGGCGAACTCAGCAGCCCATGGCGATACAACTCCGCCTCACCCTCGGCCCAGACCAGGAGTGTGGTCGAGTTATTCTGGCTGTGTGCGATGCGTGACAGTTTGCGTCCTTCTGTCACGATGCCTTGTTCGGTCTCGCCCGATTCCAGATTGACCTGGGAGACCATGCGCAAGGGTCGACAGATCCACAGAGTCGTTCCTTCCCGATCCGTTACAAGCCGGGACACATAGTTCAGGGAGGCGACCCGCGCCAAGCGAGCGTGTGCCGCTTCATGAACAACATCAACCACCAGCCAATCCAGCGACTTGGCTCCCAGGGAGAACAGACTCACCAGGCAAATCAACAGGAGCATCAGCTCCTTAACCACTAAAATGCCTGCTCGGCGTGGCGCGTGACAACGGGCAGTTTGCCGTTCAAGAATCCGGAGCATAGCGGGGGTATCTCCTGATCAAGTGCTGGTTCTGGGGCGTGAGTATTGAATGATCCGGACCAATTCCGGTGGATGATTGAGATGACCTTCCAGTCTTTAAATAGGCTGACGCTGCGATGGTGAGTCGCGTAGAAACACTGCGGCTCCGAGAGATCTCGGCCGGTTAAGAAGTCGTGTCAAAGAACTTTTAGAAGACAGCAGAAATGACGGCCGTAGCAGCGCTGAGTACGAAAGACTTTCGCGATGAGATGAACCGCACGCGGTTCAAGTCTGAACACCAGCATGCCTAGCCACAAGTATGCTATCCAAGCCAGTGCTCGTTTGCTACGTCAGGTTGTCAGATTCCCAATGATGATATTTGCGACACCGGGTCTTTAGATCGCGGTGGCGACCTTATTTCACCCAGACTGCAGTTTCGCAACATCAGTCACGGCGTTCGTTGACCGCAGTCTGGTTGCGAGCCACAATCAGAGTATTCATCGATTCCAGGCTGCCAGGATCGACTCCGGCGGGGAACCCTTATGACGTCTGAGATTCCGTGGACTCGCATCTTCCCTGACATCGATCATCGCTGGATTATGGGCTTGCGCCAGGGTGATTTCGCGACGTTTTTCCGTGACCGGGACCTGACAGGGGAAGTGCGAGTCGAACGGCGACGCTGGTTCTCGGATGAGCCTGAAAAGTACGCGGCCCTGTTGCCGGAAGCCGCAGCTGGCATGCGGGAGACATGCGCTTTGGCGCGAACTCTGGGGGCCCAGGTTGCCGCTGTCGAGTCCTCACCCCTGAACCAGTTGCTGGAGCTCGGACCCGCCTGGGAGCCCGATCTGGTCTGGATGCATCCGGACCAGAACGGGGTGCATCGTCTGCTGGGCGGTGCCGTCTGCTTCCCCAGCTCGTGGGCGATGACGGACATGTTGGGGCGACCGATGAGCGAAGTCCACCACCTGGTTCCGGGGCTCAACGCCTTACTCGCGAGACAGATTGATACATTTCTCACCAAGCTGAATCCGGGTATTGCCTGGCAGCGCGAAAACTGGGGACTCAGCCGCGACGGGAACCTCAATCACCATCCCTCGCGACCACGCGTGCTGCTCGATGAGACTATTCGGCCGGACGATGTCTGGGTGCGACTGGAGCATCAGTTACTACTGAAGCTTCCCAACAGTGGCAGCGTGTTGTTTGGGATTCGCCTGGAGCTCGTGCCGTTGGCCGACATGCTGGCCGATCGGGAAGCGGCACGGCGTTTTACGCGGCTCATCGCCACCATGAGTCCGTCGGCTGCTCAGTATAAGGGTGTGGCCGCCGCTCGGCCCGCGTTACTGGCGATCGCTGAAGCGGCCGAGGCCAGACGGTAGGCCAAATCATCCGCCGCACCTGCAAGCATGGTTGACTTCGGTGAAATGGGGTATTTACAGTGAGTGAAGTACTTGGTTCCGTAACGCTCGAATTGCCCGAGTCGTCAGACTGACCCATGGACTGAACCCTGCCATCCGCTGACGGTCTCGAATCGCGGGCATAAGCGGCCTCGATCAGCGATGTGAGCAATCCCACAAGGATAATTCCTCAGAGAACTTCGGGAGGCGGAAATGAATCACATCAACATGCAAACCCTGATGCGGAAACTCGGTCTGGGTGTGCGAAACTCGGCAAAACGTGTCCCTCAGAATCGCCGCGGCTGGGGCAGCGAGACGGAAGAGTTGGAGAATCGGGCCTTATTGTCCGCGGCGAATTGCGACATGTCCGATCCCCCGGTGACGGCGCACGTTGCTCGAGTCACTCATAAGGCCGCCGTACAGTTTCCCGCGATCGCTGGGAATTGGACCTTTCAAGTGAATGGTGAAACCTTCTCTGGCCCCGGCACCGCGGACATTGCCCAAACCGGCAGGAAGACATTGTCGGACATCCATATCGAAGGTCTGGCCGATTTTACGTCCAAAGGGCGTTTTAAAAGGCACACGCCCTCTACTCTGACGTTCCGGACGCCTCCACTGGACATTCCAGGCTTTCCGATCAGAGTGCGGCTGACTGTGTCGCTCAATTTCCCAACCAACGATCTCAATCCGACGACATTCACCGGTGCGGTGAAGGCACCGTTTGTGGGAACAGTCGCCACGATCACCAACGGGGCCAAAGTTCCCTCTCCGTAGGATGTGACTGATAAATGATCCGAGGGCCGGGGCCGCGAGTGTTTCGACAACGGCAAGATATTCGCGATTCGAGGTTCATATTTGAACGCGGTTACGCGAAAATGGGGCTTGCCGAAAATAGCGCGCGCCCATTGATCAATGCCTCCGACACGTCGGAATGGTCGTTAGAATTCGTGCTTGTGCCTGAGAGGATTGAAGCATGCTGACTCGTCGGGATCTGTTGGCGACTTCTGCGAATGGGTTTGGTTTGCTGGCGCTGTCCGGGCTGTTGGCCGAAAGTGCGGTGGCTGAATCGAAACCGGTTCCGGGCGCGTTGCCCGCACCCCATTTCCCGGCCAAAGCCAAACGCGTCATCTTCTGCTTTATGGATGGCGGCGTCTCCCATGTCGACTCCTTCGATCCCAAGCCGAAGCTGGCGGAACTCGACGGCAAATCCTTCACCGAATCCAAAAATCCCACCACCACGGGCACGCGGCAATGGCTGAAAAGTCCCTGGGAATTCAAGTCGCATGGCCAGAGCGGCATGCCGATCAGCAGCCTGTTTCCGCATCTGTCGAAGCACGCGGATGACCTCGCCGTGATCCGGTCGATGAAGGCCGAGCTGCCCCTCCATTCGACCGGAGTCCTGTTCCTCCACACGGGCTCGAACAGTGCCGGGCGCCCCAGTCTCGGTTCGTGGGTGAATTACGGCCTGGGCAGCGAAAACCAGAATCTGCCTGGTTTTGTCGTCTTGAGTTTCGGGGTTGTCCCGTGCGGTGGGCTGGAGACATTTTCCAATGGATTCCTGCCCGCCAACCATCAGGCGACGCTGTTTCAGGCGGATGGGATCCCCATCGAAAACATCGTTCCGGCCGACAAGAACGCTCGGATTCAGCAGACCAAGCTGGCGTTGCTCCGCAGTCAGAATCTGGCCTTTTCGCAAACCCTGGGCGGCAACGATGCCGTCGAATCGGCCATCAAGAACTACGAGATGGCGTTCCGGATGCAGTCGCTGGTGCCGGATGTGTTGGACCTCAGTCGCGAGACCGAGGACACTCAGAAGTTGTATGGGATTGATTCCAAAATCGATTCGCAACGGCAGTATGGTATCCAATGCCTGCGGGCTCGACGGCTGGTCGAATCGGGAGTGCGGTTTGTTGAGATCACGTGTCCTCCCGGCGCCTCGAACGGCACTTGGGATCAACATGGTAACTTGAAGAAGGGACATGAAAAGAACGCCCTCGATACCGATCAGGCAATTGCCGGGTTGATCCAGGACTTGAAGGCACGCGGCCTGTTCGAAGAGACCCTCATCGTGTGGGCGGGCGAGTTTGGCCGGACACCGCACTCGTCGGGCCGCGACGGTCGCGATCATCACCCCGAGGGCTTCTCGGTCTGGCTGGCCGGGGGCGGAGCCAAAGGGGGAACCGTCTACGGAGCCACCGACGAATTGGGAATGCATTCCGTCGAAAACGTCTGCACAATGCACGACTTGCATGCGACCATCCAGCACTTGTTGGGGATCGACCACGAGCGGCTGACGTTCCGCTTCAGCGGCCGCGACTTCCGTCTCACCGACGTGCATGGGCATGTGGTCAAACAAATCGTGTCGTAGAAAATCGAAGTCAATTAGAACCACAAGCGGTTCTGGATGAACTCCACGACGTCGCCGAACAGCACGTAGCCCAGCATCTGCTTGCCGCAGTTGATCTTGGCTCGCACATCGGCACCGATACGCAGCAACTCGCCCAGTTCGTTTTTCGTTTCCGGCGAGATCTTCACGTACATCTCGACCACGGAACCTTCGGCTTCCGACGGAACTGAACGAGTTGAAATTCCTTCGAGTTCGGCCTGGTGCTTGTCCTCGCTGGCAGTGGCCAGAACGAATTCCACATCCAAGTTCTCCTTTTGGAACTTCTCCTGGGCCCTCAAGATGTGGCCCAGGCGATAGTCAGGAACATCCAGCTCCAACCGCCAATCCTGAGAGGGATCCATGACTTCCAGCAAGACTTCGCCCCGTTGGACAGGACGATTTTCCAGCAATTGATCCACGTGGAAAGTCGCCACGACACCCGAACTCGGAGCCCGGACAATCAACTGGGCGACCTGACTCAGCAATAACTTCTGGCGGAGCTTCGCCGTCTCCAGCTTCACTTCTGCCGCGACAATTTCGCCCTGCAGCTTGGCTTCCTGGACCTTGGCGTCGGGGGCGTCACTCTTGTTGAGTTCGTTTCGCTGATTGAGCAGCGTACCACCCGATTGGCTGTACTCGAGGATCTCACTTTCGACCTGCTTCAACTTGGCATCGAGTTCGTCGTTGCGCAAGACGACCAGGATTTCACCCTGCTTGACCTTTTCGCCGCCGCGGACCTTTACCTGCATCACCTGACCTTCTTCCATCGCGAAGACTTCATGCTTCACGACCGGCATCAGGCGGCCCTTGCCTTCGACGCGGTAATCCCACTGCACGACGACCATGCTGACCGTCACGGCAATCAAGGTCACCACGATGGCCAGGAACTTGTACAACGTCCGGCCGCGGAGCGATTCGGTCACGCGCCCCAGCGCACGCCACACGGGCAGCATGAACAGGTTCTGGTGCGTCTGAGCGTTCGAAATGGAGGTCGCGACGTGCTCGGACACCAGATTCAGGCGGTCGATCATGCCCGGTTTCGGGCGGCTGTCAGTGATTTGCTCGACGATGTAAGCGCCAATGACTTTGCGCTTCACGATCGGTTTCTTGCCCGTCTTCTTGTCCGGTTCGCGTTCGATCAGCGGTTCGCTGGCGAACAGCGGGATGACGATGACGCAGCGTGCGCCACTTTCCTGGATGTAGTCGGCGAGAGGCTGTTCGATCTGCGGCGGAAGGTTGTCGATCTTGCCGATGTACATCAATGGCTCGTGAGTCGGCACGACCTTGCTGGCGAGTTTTTCCAGTAGCCGGACGGCGTTGGACTTCCGATTGACCGACTCCTGGCCGCTGATGGCCTGGATCCGCAATTGCGTGCCGTGAAACACTGCGACGCTGATGCGGTCGCAGCGAATCAGTTGACGTCCGTCATTGGCCGCGGTTGCGGCTACTTCCTTCACATGTAAACTGCGCTGCAGATCGACCGAGAACCGGTTGAATTCGCGCCAGAAATCGGCGGGCGGTGCTTCCTGAGTTCCTTCGTCGCGCAACTTGACGTAACGGGACGCATAGCCGCACATCTGTTCGATGAACTGCAGGTAGCCCGGGCGAGCGCGCGGGTCGGTGTCTGGCCGTTGGAAGACCTCGACCACGCCGACGCAATCCTTGCCGTTGAGAATCGGACTCAGGACATATAAGTGATTCGTCGGAGTCGGCTTGTCGGTCCGTTCGCCGCCGCCGTACATCGTCGACTGTCCGTTTTGGAAGACCTCGGTCAGCAACCCGGCATTCAACTGATCGGCTTGAGGAGCTTCCTTATAGCCGGTTAAGGCCAGTCCCTGTTCGCACTTGGGATTGACGGCGCCCCCCGGCCCCTTGAGCCAGACCACGCCTGCCGGAGCCCCGACGGCGCTCAACAGCCGTTTCAGGAATTCCGGGAAGTAGGTGGCTTCGTCCGTTTCGGAATGCGAAAGGTCTTCGATCTGGCGGGCAAGAGCAAGAACCCGCTCGCGAGCTCGATTCAATTCCGCAGTACTGGTGCTCATAGCTGGGCTCAGCAAGTTGTCGATAAGGTCGCCCACTGCCATCGCAGTTTGGCCGACGCTGGAATTATTTGACCACGAACCACCGTAAAATGCCGTTTTGTGACCCGCTAGAGATCACCCAACGCTCAAGACTAAACAGTACGAAACGCTCTATGTTCTTGCAAGGTCACTTCTTGCGAACGATACCGATAGCCAGTCCAGTCCATTTTACGCAGTTCCTGCCGATTTGGCAGTGAATCTGGCATTTCGGGGTTTCAGATTGCACATCTCGTACCGGCACGAGAACCGCTATCACGGGAATCGGCAACTAGCACCCGTTCAGCCGAATTCTGATCGCTGTCATCGATCCAATTGCCCGAGCTTAACATCGGGCAGGCACATCTCTGACGAAAATACGATCCACACAAGACGGATCCCAAGTTCAGGTGGTTCCCAACCGACACGCAAAGTGGGATCACGATCAGCCTCCCGGCTGTACGCCATTTAAGACTGTGGCCTGCTGGACTTTGAAGACGCGACGGCTGGGATCACTGGGATGCTGGATATCGACCCGCGAACACTTGATCAGGCCGCGCGGGTCGTTTGTGGTCGGCTCCCGGTTGATAATCACCTTCTGAGCTCCAATGGAACGCAGCAGATAATAGTCCTTCGATTCGTCGAATTTCACTTCGTCGGCTTGGGCATGGAACGGATGGCCGTCCCATTCCAGTTCCAGCTTGGTGTTGCCTTCCGCCGACAACTTGACGAACGCGGGGGCCGCGTCAGTTTCGGCATACTGTTCGACCATGAGTGCGTCGCAGGTGATTGATGCAGCACCCTCGGGCAACTCATCGGCTTCGATGCGATCGGTCGCGTGCGGCACGGGGCCATACACGATTTCAACGTGATCCTCGAACCTGGTGAACCGTTCGCGCACATTCCCTTTCATCAGCCCCTGAAAATCGATCCGCGAGTAGGTCCAGTCGCGAGGGCTTTCTGAGCGTGCGGTCGGCTTGGCGACTTTGTTTGTGTTGGCACGACTGTCCCCCTGCCGCTGCCCGCGACGCCACTCCATGAAGTAGCCCGGTCCCTGGGCCACGGTCTTGCCGGTCACATTATTGATCTCGAACTGCCCCAGCCTGCCGAAGCTGCGGCTGACGATGATGTTGCCTTGGTACTCGGCGGAATCCAGTTCGACTTTGTTCTCACAGACGATCTTCGCCAGTTGCAGTTGCTGCGGCGCCAGCTTCTGCAATTGGGGATCATCGAATCGCAGGGGATTGACCAGCGACACATGCATGGCATTGCAGCGCATCACCATCTGACGCAGCGACGCCTCGACCTTTTCATAGAAGTCCGCGGTTTGACCGTTGAATTCCAGTCGCTCGGCCCATTTGACTTGCAGCAACTGGGGTTGATCCAGAGGCTGGCCATCCAGTGCCATATTCACCGGATACTGCAACACGCCCGCACCGACGACATTGAGCAAGTTGCGTTGCCGGTCCAGTCGAATATCGTGGCCTTCCAGACGCGACACATCGGATCGGATCTGGGCAGGCGACCCCGTCACCGTGACCAGTTGCTGGGCGGGCAGAATGTTCTTGACGTCCAGATGATTCCCGAGGATTTGCACGGGAGGCTGACCCGGCTTCATCGGCTGCGTGACCGTCACCGCTCCATCGGCCACCAGATTGGCCAGGGCCATGCGCGTCGGTTCATCCGCATCGCGCGACACGAGTGCTCGGATGGAATCGGACTGGATGTCCAACGGCAAGGTGGGCGCGGGCTTGCGAGGTGGTGCGCGGCGGCCTTGCGGCGCTGGAGCTGACGCCACTGAATTGGAGGGCTCTTGCAAACCGAACAAGCTGCCCCCCGCTCCCGGGACTTCCGGTGGCAGAGCGATGGACTGAAACACGACATCCAACCATTTGGTACGCGCTGTCGCCTGGGGACTTTTCAAGACCACTTTCCCGACCCCGGCCACACGTTCGACACGCGGCGGTGGGGTAGGACCCTGGCGCGGCGCGGCATCGGGCGCTGCGGATTTTCCCCCCATCTCCACCGGGGTAAACCAGATCCGCAGGGCGTCTCCCTGCAGTTCGTATTCCTGCTCCAGACTGATGGACGCGTCACCCTGCACTTCGACGATATCCAATTGCGTTTTCGG
>CAMAVF010000255.1 GCA_945861445.1 Planctomicrobium piriforme
AACTCTTTCGAGTTCAACAGACTCCACAAAATATCTTCCAACGCCTGCTGACGTTCGGTGGGCACCCGACTCAGATAGCTGATGGTCTTGGTCAATTCGGCCGGTGCCGGCAGGCGCCCCAATGTGGCGAGGTACAGTTCCTCGATACACTCTTGGTCTGATTTCTTGTCTTTGATCAACGCGGCAGTTCGGCCGTTCCCGTCAGCAATTCGGTTCTCGATTTCGTCCGAATTCGCCAGTAACAGGACTTGCCCCAGCGTGGCATTGGACGATCGTTCGCATTCACAACCGGTCACGCGTCGCGGCCGGTCAAATGTGTCGAGGAAGTAGGACCCGAACCCTTCGTGCGGCAGGTCAATGGCCCGGGCCGATGACGCCATGTTGTCAAATCGGGCCTTGCTGCCGGTGGCTTGACTTACCACGTCATGGAACACTTCCGCGACCAGTCGCCGTCCATAGAACCGAGCGTAATTCTGCTGGTCATACTTGTTGCCGTCGGTCGGTTGTGAATCGAGCTGATACGTGCGGCTGGTCACGATCTGCCGAATCATGTGCTGCATGTCGAACTTGTGATCGAGAAAATCCTTGGCCAGTGCATCCAGCAATTCGGGATTCGACGGCGGATTGGTCTCGCGCATATCGTCGATCTGATCGACCAGGCCGCGTCCCAGGAAATGTCCCCACAGCCGATTGACCATCACTTTGGAGAAGAAGGGATTGTCCGGCCGGACCATCCAGTCCACCAAGCCGTGCCGCGGGTCTTGTTCGGGGGTGAAGGTCGCCTGTTCGCCGCCCAGATACTTCGGTTCGGGTGACTGGCCCGTCAGCGGATTGCGGTCACCCAAGGTAACACGCGGCGCGGAAAAGTAGGGAGGCGGCTCACCAAAACTCTTGCGACCCAGGCGAGTAAAGAAGCCGGCAAGTCCGTAGTAGTCATCCTGACCCCACTTCTCGTAGGGATGGTGGTGGCAGCGGGCACATTGTAGGCGAATCCCCAGAAAAACCTGGGCCGTATCGGCCGTGACTTGATGCAGTTGATCGTCGCGCGATTGCCAGTACCAGTTGATCGCAGGAGCATCCTGCCACTCGCCGGCGGCAGCGATCACGCCACGTACCAGTTCGTCATACGGTCGATTGCGGGCGATCAGATCCTTGATCCAGTTTTGGAATGCGTACGACGCTTGTGTCGATCCGGCGAGATTCGAATTGCGCAGGATGGTGCCCCACCGCATGGCAAAGTACGCGGGATAATCGGCCGTGGTCAGCAAGCGATCGACGGCTTTGTCGCGCTTGTCGGTGGATGTATCGACGAGAAATGCTCGGACTTCTTCGGGAGTCGGCAATCGACCACACAGATCGACCGTGACGCGTCGCAGGAAGGTCGGATCGTCGCAGACCACAGATGGCTGCAGGCCCAGTTTCTTCCACTTGGCCGCCACGAGTTGATCGATGTAGTTCTGCGGGGTGAACCCGGCAATTTCCGTGAGCGGTGTCCCATGCGGCACGAGGGCGCGGAACACGGCCACTTGCCCCATGTAACGCGCCATCACAGTCGCTTCACCGGTTTGTCCATTGCATTGGACCAGCCCTTGCTCTGAGACCGCCGCCACGGGATCGAGATTGCTCGCGAATTGGGTTTCGGCCGTGATATCGCGGACTGTCCCATCGGTGTAGGTTGCCAATACGGCCAGTTGCTGTTCCGCACCGGTTCGCATCAGCCGTTCGGTTGGGAATAGCTTAATATTAACCAATCGCGCGGCAGTGACCGCGGACCGCGGGGTGCCTTGTTCAATCCAGCGCTCAATCAGATGGTAAGCCTCTGTACCCGGTTCAATACGTCGGCCCCCGCCATGCGGAACCTGCCCGGCTGATTTTCGCAGCAGCAGACTGCGATCAGGGGCGGTCGCGGATATCCGTCGTCCACGAGCTTCGTTCACCAGGGCCTGGTAATCGAAATTGGCATCGAAACCGAACAGCGACAGTTTAAAACCGTTCTGACCACTGGCCTTGCCGTGGCAACCGCCAGCATTGCAACCAAACCGGCTCAATAGCGGTTCAATTTCGTTGGAAAAGTCAATTGGGCGGGTATCGTCGAGTGCCGCGATCCGAGTCGGCACGCGGAGTTCCTGCGCCTGATAACGCACCAGGATCTCAGCCGATCCGGCCGCCAGCGGAGTGACGAAGCCCCGCGCATTGACCTTGACGACTTGCGGATTGGTCGACGTGTAGGTTGCCTGACGAGTGACATCGGCCTGATCCAGACTGACGACCAATTGCCGCCGCGCATGGGCGTCGGACAACTCGACCTGCGTGGGAAAGATCTGCAATTCCGCGGCGTACAGCGGTAGAGACCCCGTCCCGCTCAGGCAGGCTGCAATTCCAATTCCGAGCCAAATCTGCGAGGCACGCATGGACTGGACCAAACGGTTGTCAAAGGGTCAAAGCGGGAAATTCCCGTCGAGCAGTTATTCGCGTGTGGGGCAATCTGGATGGCAGGCTGATCCAGATCGCGAAGGCATGTCGTCAGGCAAGGCAGGTCAGATTCCAGTTTCGCGAGAATCCTACCCAGTCGGCAGAGTTGAAGCACGCAACGGGTGCCAGCTTCACCCATCAACATTCACTCAACAGTCGATCCTATTGTAAAACATCGTCTAAATCCAATGCAAGTATTAACTTTCGTAGATTTCAAATACAAAACAACAGCGACAATGGCCGACCTGCCAGGGGCGTGATATACTCACGGCAGCGGTGTTCTTGAATTCCAAAACGTGTTGCAGAAACCGTCGTGTTCCGTGTGGTCCGCAGGCGATTCGCCCGGTCTCCGGAGCGTTTTCATTGGTTCGGGTCTGTTGTCAGAACGGGGTGCCATCATGCCGTTGTTTGAAATCGAAACGAACGCTCACATCATGATCGGCTGGGCCGACTCGAAAGAAGGGGCCGAGCATATCGCTCAGGAAAACTATCCCGGTGAGGATGTCGTGCGCGTCACGAAACGTCCGCGGGATGTCTGGGTGATCTCCAAGCGTCTACTGGGAATCAAAGACACCGTCAGTCCGTGCGATACGGCTCGTGATTGCCTGGCCCGGGCTCAAGGGGACAAAGTTCACGCCATCCGCCTCTATATGCTGGATACCGGCGTCGATCTGAATGAAGCCCAACGCGTGATTGAAACGAACATGTCCCTGGGTTGGTGATCAGATCAGGTTTGCATGGAGCGCTGAAGGTGCGCGCCAAGCCGATCCAGCGCAACGCCGTGCAGCATTCTGATGTCGCAGAATTCGTGAGAATTCTGACGCGGATTCCAGCGGTCGTGATATCTCTACCGGATGGCTGCAGGATGTCCAGCTCGTCTGAAGTGAATCTCGAGACCGGGTTGCGGCCCCGCACCAGTTTGTACTGCCCTCTCTGTGGCGGACCGAATGCCTGCGTGCCAGCGCAGTGCGGTCACTTTGATGCCGCATGCTGGTGCTCAGGCATTAAATTCCAGCCCGAGCTACTCGCGCAGGTCCCAGTTGCTGAACGGGGCCGAGCGTGCATCTGCGAAGGCTGTGCCCGCGCCGCTACTTTGTCTGAAACAGCTTGACGGCGACGCAGTCGCGAATACAGGCTCGAAGCGCAAGCGAGTGCATTTCTTTCTTGTCCTTCCAGATGAATCCAGTCGCTTTCGCTTTTCGATGTTCATCCACAGATTTCGCAGATTTCACAGATCAGAATCCCATCTGCGTCATCTGCGAAATCTGCGGATATCAACGACTCAAAACAAGTGTCGTAAGATTGGAAATGCCACGATTCTTCGATGTCGGACCACAAACTTCCCACACGGCTAGAGTTGCAGAAATCCATTCGTGTCATGCGAACTATTCGTGGTTCCCAACAGCTCATCGTAAAGGTCGCCAATCAACTCATGGCGGCAGCCACTCGGGCGGCTGCCAACTCGCGTGGATGCGGTTCGATTGCTCGGCCGGGTAACGACGTCAGTACGACGCAGATCGTGCTGCTGGCAGGATCGGCCCAGGTGAGGGTCCCCGTTGATCCGGTGTGTCCGAATGTTTTGTCCGAACATCCCGGGCTGCCGGCCCCTGCTCCCAAACCGAAACCCAGCCCGCGCGGCGTCAGTCCCGACCCGTTGTGATTGGTGACCATCAACTTGGCGGTGGCTGGTTTGACGACGGCTCCCTTCGCCAGCAAAAATTCCGACATGTACTGCGCCAGGTCCGGGGCCGAGGCATTCATCCCACCCCAAGGCGCACCCAGCTTTCGCCAGTAGGCGCTATTCCAATCCCAATCCTTTGCCGAAGGATCCCCGGCCCCCGCTTCTGGAGCCGCAAATTCCGTCTGCACGGGAACCATCTCGGCGAGTTTAAATGTTCCCAGACCCAGGACCGTATGTTTCAAACCCAGCGGTTGGATCACGGTACGGTCCACCAGTTCCAGAATCCCCATCCCGCTGATCAACTCTGCGACCCGCGTCGCGAGCAGAATGGCCATGCTGGAGTATTGATAACGCGATCCCGGTGCAAAACTTAGCGGAGTCCGAATCGCCCCCTCAGCAAATTCCAGCAACCCGGCATGCTTCTTTCGCAGGTCATTGTTTTCCGGCAATTGATCAGGCAACCCGGACACGTGGGTCAACAGATGCCGCATGGTCACCTGGTCCCGCCCCTCCCCGGTGAACTTGGGGAGATATTTCTTCACGAGATCGTCGAGGCCAAATTCGCCCCGATCGAACAGCGTCATCAGGGCGGTCACGCACATCGGCTTGGTAATCGACCCCAGCAGAAACATCGCGTCCGCAGATCGCGCGGTCCCAAACGTGCGGGTAAACACGGTTTTCCCCTGAGTCACATGCAGCACCGCAGCGGAGACCGTCCCCTTCGCAGTGGCCTTCGCCAAAACATCGGCAGCCTCATCCAGCCGATCCTGCCGTAGTGCCGCGAGCAACGGACTCCCAACTGTCGCCGCCAATCCACCTTGCAGAAAAACACGTCGGTTCATGTTGGGGTTTCCCTGTCAGCAATTGGAGGGAGCTGGAGATAAGGCTCGGGATCAAACGGAGTTTCAATCCGAATCTTGGACAGCAGGCGCAACGCTTCGGCGTCGGGGAAGACGGTCCAGATCTTGAATTGGATCGTACCTGTGTTCGTCGTCTTATCGAGTTTTCGCATGGCCGCCGTGGTCTGTTCAATCATCACAAACACGACCAGCATATCGTGAAACGGGATCTCCGTCAGTTGGTCACCGGCGCCGACGGCAAAATAGTGCAGGCGGATTTCCGAAAGCGACAGCCCGGCCAGCGGCTCAGTCGCGCGTACCGTATACGGGGACGACGACGACTTCTGCCAGTTTTCCAGGATTGCCCGATGAATGGCGGCACAGCGCTCCATTCTTGACTGGTTGAAGATATCTACCTGATCCATCATGTCCCGCAACAGAGTGATTCGGAGTCCGCCTGCGGCGAACTTTCCATCGACTGTCGCAGCCGATTACGTACTTGTCAACGGAAAGACTGGCGTCGATTGCAAGTTGCAATCATCTTGAAAACCAATGTTCGTTACCGCAACATCATGGTGTGGCGCGACAATGGGGTGCGGTGAATGGCACTGATTGCGCTGTTTCCGCCTCAGAGATTAAGAATGGCGAGGTGACCCATGCCTGAAATGACTGATGAACCGTTCACGTCAGGTATGCCGGCTGGCCCGAAGAAGAAATGGTATCACCTGACTGTTGTCGAATGGTTGGTCATTGCGCTGATCATCGCCGTACTCTGTGCTTTGCTGTTGCCTCCTGTCAAAAGTGGAGGTGGCGGTGGCGCACGAGACAGTTGTAAAAGCAACCTGAAAATGATTGGCCTGGCACTGCACAACTATCACGATGCCAACGGAACTTTTCCTCCCGCCTACATTGCCGATGAGCAAGGTCGTCCGCTGCACAGTTGGCGGGTGCTGTTGTTACCTTATCTGGATCAGGCAGGGCTCTTCGAGGAATATCGTTTCGATGAGCCGTGGAATGGGCCGCACAACAAATTGCTCGCAGAGCGCATCGCGAAGGTCTATCATTGCTTTTCGGACCACCCCAAAGATCAGCCCATCGACAAGAAATACACGAGCTACGTGGCGGTCGTCGGCCCCGAGACTGCCTGGCCGGGCAGTGAGTCAATCACCCTGAAAGACGTGACCGACAGTCGAGAGAGCACGCTGCTCGTGGTTGAAGTCACCAACTCAGACATTCAATGGATGGAACCTCGCGATATGTCCCTGGAAGACGCCCTGGCGGGCATTAACAACCCCGCCCGGCCGGGGATTTCCAGCCCGCACAAACACGGGGCGCATTGCTTGCGTGCCGATGGCAGTGTCCGATTTCTGATCGAAAAGATCCCCCCGGAGACATTGCGTGCGCTCCTGACCCGAGCTGGTGGCGAGACCGTTGGCGAGTCTGATTTGTGATGGCGCCAAGTTACTCGAATCTCTCACGAAGTGTGACGCCTCCTTGACTGCCCACTCCCGCCACGCGTATGTTGAGCGGCTCGTCGGTTGGATTGCGTATCACCACTGGGAGTCTGACAATGCGCGCTGTCAAATGGGGCCTGTGGGCCTGGTTGTTGTTCGTCTGCACGCTGCCCGTCTGGGCGGCTGAGAAGGCCACGCTGTCGACCTATTTCCCGCCTCCGGAAGACAAGGGTGGCTGGCGGAGTCTGTTGCCGGAAACGGGCGAGCCCACTGCCGAGCAAAAGGTCAAGATCCGCACTGTTGCCGGAATCAACTGGGACAAGCTGGCCGAGGCCTGGCAGCACAATACCACTGCGAACGGTGCGACCGGCTTCGTCGTCATTCGCCGGGGACAGGTCGCGGGCGAATGGTATCGGGGCGGTGACCGCGCGAAGGTTTTCAATATCTATTCCAGCAGCAAAGCCTACATCAGCACGGCTTATGGACTGATTCTGGACGACTTCGGCAACGGACCGCTGCCGGGTGGAAAGAAATTGACTCTTGATACCAAAGTCTGCAACACCGAGTGGATTCCTGAATCGCTGCCGCTGCCCGATGAGCGGAAAGCGGAGATCACCGTGCGGCACCTGCTGAACATGACGTCGGGGACGGGCTCGGAACCAGTGCCGGAAAAGTTGCCGTTTGAAACATCTCTCGGACACACCCCTGGTTCCCCGTTCGCGAAGCTCAAAGGAGATCCCGGGACCGTCTTCAATTACAGCAATGCCGGCGTGTCGCACCTCACGCTGCTGTTTCAGCATGCGCAGGGCAGCGACCTGTTTCCGTTCATGAAGGAACGTCTGTTTGATCCGGTGGGCATGCAGAGCATTGAGTGGAACAAAATCGGCGGTGATGGGGGTCTCGGTCCGTACAATCAAGGCTACAGCGGTGTCCACACCAATCCGCGCGAGCACGCTCGGTTCTGCTATCTGGCACTGCACAAGGGGGACTGGGCCGGTAAACGAGTCGTCCCGGCGGCGTACTATGATTTCGCCTGGACTCCGTGCAAGGTGAAGAACGACTACGGTGCCCAATGGTGGACCTTCCCGTCGCTGCCCAACGGTCCCGCAGACCTGGTCATCACCCGTGGCAAGGATTTCAACCATGGATTTGTCGTTCCCAGTCTGGATCTGGTCTTTGTGCGCCTGGGAGATGGCACACAGTTCCCGAAAGATTTCGAACGGGATTTAGTGATCAAAGTCCTGGCCGCGGTTGAGAAGTAATTGCAGACATGCGTCTGCGATGGAGTCCGAAATGTTTGTGATGATCGGAGCCTGCCGGCTGGAATTGCTGCAGGGTGATATCACTCGGCAGCAGGTCAATGCAGTCGTGAATGCGGCCAATTCGGAACTGGCCGGCGGGGGTGGGGTCGATGGAGCGATCCATCGCGCTGGCGGTCCCACGCTGATGTCCGAGACGCGCGACAAATACCCGCAGGGCTGCCCGACGGGAAGTGCCGTCGCGACATCTGCCGGTCTGCTGCCCGCCAAATTTGTGTTGCACGCTGTCGGACCAGTGTGGCGCGGAGGTCAGGAGGGCGAGCCCGAATTGCTGCGGTCGGCATTCAGGACCTGTCTGGAGTTGGCCGTCGAGCACCATTGTGACAGCGTGGCTTTCCCGGCGATCAGCACCGGCGTCTACGGCTATCCCAAGGACTTGGCGGCCGAAGTGGCACTCCAGACGATTCACGAGTTTTTGCTCGCCCACCAGCAGCCGCAGCTGGTCCGCATGGTGTTGTTTGACGGTGGGACTTACGGGGCGTTTGCCCGTGTCCTAGAGACGATGCTGGCCTGACGGTCCCACAACGGTTGAGAAACGCCCGACATGAAAGCCCTCATTTTAACGCGGTCTCAAGTGCGCGATGTCGATCGCCGGGCCATTGAAGAATACGGGCTGCCGGGCGTGGTGCTGATGGAGAACGCGGGGCGCGGTGCCGTGGATCTGCTGTGCTGCGAGGGTTGTACAGGGCCGGTGGTGATTGTGGCGGGCAAGGGCAACAACGGAGGGGACGGGTTCGTCATGGCCCGTCACCTGGCGATCCGCGGAATCGAGGCCCGAGTCGTGCTGTGTTGCGATGCGACGCAGCTTCAAGGAGATGCCGCAGTTCATTATCACATCCTGCAACGGGCGGGACTGGCGGGCATGATATTAGGCAGTGTATTTTCAACGGATCGGCTGAACGAGGCCATCGGTCACGCAGAGTGGATAGTCGATGCGTTGTTGGGGACCGGTGCGCAAGGCGAAGTCCGCGAACCCTATCGGACGGCGATCGCCGCCATCAATCGCGCCCGGTGCCGCGTGCTGGCGGTTGACCTGCCGTCGGGAATGGATTGTGATACGGGGACTGTCGGCGGAATCTGTGTTCGAGCAGACGTGACGGCCACGTTTGTGGCGCGTAAGCCCGGATTCGATTCCGCGGGAGCGGAACAATTCACCGGACGCGTCGAAGTCATCGATATTGGCGTGCCGCCATCGTTGCTGGAAGAACTGCTGGGAGGGTAAAAGGGACTTGAATCATGCGAGCCTGTGAACTGCAAACCGAATTTGGCATTACGTCGTTGAAGATCGTGGACCGCCCCGAACCGGCCGTCAAGCCGGGGCACGTGCGGCTCAGGATGAAGGCCTGGTCGTTGAACTACCGCGACTTGATGGTCGTCCGTGGTCAATATAATCCCAAGCTGAAGTTTCCCTTCGTGCCGCTGTCCGACGGCGTGGGTGAGGTTGTCGAGGTCGGCGAGGGTGTAGACACTGTCAAGGTGGGTGCGCGGGCGTGCCCGTTGTTTATGCCTCTCTGGCAGGCGGGGCGACTCAATGATGCGCAAGGCAAATCGGCTCTCGGCGGGGCGTGGCCCGGCGTGTTAGCCGACACGGTTGTCATGCCGGCAGGAGGCGTGACCGCAGTTCCCGAACACCTGACCGACGCCGAAGCGGCGACGTTGCCATGTGCCGCGGTCACGGCCTGGCACGCGGTGATCACCGCGGGACAGATCCAACCAGGCGATACCGTGTTGATTCAAGGCACGGGGGGCGTGTCGTTGTTTGCGTTGCAGTTCGCGCTGCTCGCGGGAGCCACCGTGATCGCCACCTCCAGCAGCGACGAGAAGCTTGCGCGAGTCTTAAAGATGGGTGCCGCTCATGGGATCAATTACCGAACTCAACCGGACTGGGAAGTCGCGGTCCGCGACCTCACGAAAGGCGCGGGCGTGCGGCACATCGTCGAAGTCGGTGGAGCGGGAACTATGCCCAAGTCACTCAAAGCCGTGCAGACGGCCGGCACGATCAGTTTGATCGGCGTCCTGACTGGTGGGGCAGGCGAGTTTAACCCGTTACCCATTCTGATGAAAAATATCCGCGTGCAGGGCATCTATGTGGGCAGTGGCGAGATGTTCGCTGCGATGAATCAAGCCATTTCACGCCAACAGATCCGCCCCACCATCGATCGCGTCTTCAAGATGGATGAGGTTCAAGCTGCGTTCCGGCATCTGGAGAGCGGCCAGCACTTCGGCAAGGTCGTGATTCAGGGATAGATCGCATTAACAACAGGATTGTGAGTTTTGCTCCAGATGCCTCTTGGAACAGATCACAAAACATGTTAATGTGCTGATGCGTCTGTGGTGAGGTGCCACACGGGGATTGCCCGACTGTCTACGGCTTGAGGAGCGGCGATCGTGTTGAGTCTGTGCGAGACAACATCTGGGCGACGCCGTGAATTTCTCAAGATCGGCGGTCTCGGGCTGGGAGGCTTGACGCTCGCGAATCTTTTTCAGGCCAAGGCCGCGGCCGGGCCGAGACATGGGTTCCTGAAGGATAAGGCCGTCGTCTTTCTGTTTTGCCACGGTGGCCCCAGTCAGATTGAGACCTTCGATCCCAAGATGACGGCGCCCAGCGAAATTCGCAGTGCAACGGGTGAAGTGGCCACGGCGATTCCCGGTGTCACGTTTGGCGCCACCCTGCCGAAGCTCGCCGCGTTGGCCAAGCACGTGTCGATCGTCCGCTCGTTCACGACCGGCGATGCCAATCACGACATCAAGCCAATCGTGTGCAACGACACTCTGAAGGCCAACATCGGATCGCTGTACGCACGCGTGGCGGGCAACAACAATCCGGTCACTGGAATTCCCTCAAACGTCGCCATTTTTCCTCGGGCGGTGAATCCCAAATCTGAGCCAGCACAGGAACAGTTCGGAAAGTTCACCTCAACCGGCAGCGTGGGGCCAGCCTACACCCCGTTTGTTCCTGGCAGCGGCGGACAGATGCAGAATGACA
>CAMAVF010000256.1 GCA_945861445.1 Planctomicrobium piriforme
CATTGGCCTTTGATTTACTGACTGCTTCCATGCCAATTTTGAAATTTGGACGCCCGACCCCCTCCGCGACCCGCACCGATTGGTATCATGGCCAGCGCTTCAGTGAGACTTCAGCCCTCAACGTCCTGATCAAGGATTATTCAACATGAACATGTCCACACGCTCTCGATGGATCCGACGATTGACGATTGCGGCCTTGGCAATCGGCCTGACGACCGGAATTCTGTTCCTCGGCAACCCGCCCGCCGTGGCGATTGGTGAAGATGCCGCCGCGACGAAACCCATCGAGAAGGGTCTGCGAGTGTACTCGGCGGGGCATAGTTTTCATGTGTTCGTCCCCGGCCAGTTGGCGGGCATGGCACAAGCGGCTGGGATCAAGGACCACGTGCTGGTCGGACTGTCGTCAATTGGCGGTTCGCGCGTCATCCAGCACTGGGATCTGGCCGACGACAAGTTCAAATCCAAAGAACATCTCAAGAGCGGCAAGGTCGATGTCCTGACGCTGGCACCCATCCATTTGCCAGACGACGGCATCGAGAAATTCGCCACGCTGGCCCTGGAACACAATCCCAACATTCGGATCACGATCGAAGAGTTCTGGTTGCCGTTTGACATCTATGACACGACCTTCAAGCAGCGTCCCGCCAAGGTCGACCACAACGCACCGACCGCCGATGATCTGCGAAAACTGCACGCTCCGTACTTCAAGTCGATGGACGAGCATGTCCAGGAGCTGAACAAGAAATTCGGCAAGCAGGTGCTGTTCGTCGTTCCGGCAGGGCAGGCCATCATCGCCTTGCGTGAGAAGATCATCGCCGGCCAGGTACCCGGGTTGAAGGTCCAGGAAGACCTGTTCACAGATCCCATTGGCCACGCCACCGCTCCGCTGCAGGTGCTGGTTTCGTACTGCCATTTTGCCGTCATCTACCAACGCACGCCGGTCGGCCTGCCACTGCCACAAGTCCTGTCAGCCGCCAAGAAGCCCGAGTGGGACGAGAAACTGAATCTGGTGCTGCAGGAACTCGCCTGGCAGGCAGTGACCCAGCACCCCTTGAGCGGGGTAAAAGTTCCAGCTACGAAGTGAGCGATCAGGGGCCGCGATGTGAGAGTCTTAGGCGAGCGTCCGGCGTAAGCCGGATGGTTGTTAAACGGGTTCGAAACGCCCGAAATCTCCAGTTTTTCAGAAACCAGGCGAGCCGAGTGGCGTCAGCCCTCGGATTCTTTACGTGGGACAATCAGCGGAATTGACGGTCGCCAAAAACTCGGGCGTTTGCCCTGATCAGTCGCCGTCCAACAACCATCCGGCTGACGCCGGACGCTCGCCTACGAAGTGAGAAATTAATCGCAAGTTAGTAAGGGCCACTCGTTGATTGCACTGGAACCGCGAGATTCGGGAATCATTCTGCCAGTTCGGGCTCAACCGGGGGCGAAGAAAAACGCGCTCACCGGTGAGCACGCCGGCCAACTGAAAGTCTCGGTGACTCAGGCCCCGGAAAAGGGAAAGGCCAACGCCGCCATCATCGACGTGCTGGCGGCAGGTCTCGGTTTGAAGCGATCGCAAATCGCATTGGTCTCGGGAGAAACGTCCAGCCAGAAGAAGTTCCTGGTAACCGGGATTGCGATGCCTGATTTGCAAGCCCGCATCACCACAGCACTGGAACTCTGACGCTCACTCGCCCACGCGTTCAATCTTGGCCTTGGCTCGCAATTCCTGCAGTTTCTTCGCATGCATCTCGTTCGAGATGCCTTGCATGACTTCAGAACGTACGTCTTCCAGCGCGAGTTGTTGACCGGGCTGGCGATCTGTGACGAGACAGAGGTGCGCCCCGAATGGCGACACGAACGGCTCGCTGATTTCGCCCGGCTTCAATGCGAAGGCGACTTTCGTAAAGGCCCGTGGCATCTTGCCCCCGCCGACAACCAGGAACCCGACGTCGCCCCCCTTGTCGCGGCTGGGGGATTCGGAGAATTTCTTCGCGGCGGCAGCGAAATCGAGACCCGCTTCAATCGCCTTGCGGATGTTCGACAGCTTGGTCAGTGCCTGTTGGACTTGCTGCGGATCCTTCAGGTCTGCGACCTTCACAAAAATCTGGCTGGCGCGGACCTGCGTTCCGTCCAACTCCGCACGGTGAAGTTCGAAGTATTGGGCGATCTGCTCATCCGAGACGATCTTGGTCAGATAGTTTCGCCACATCAACGGCAGTGCCAGCTCTTCCCGCAGGATCTTTTCGGTGTAACCGTGCTCCTTCAGATCCAGTTGTCCCTGGGCAGACTCGGGCAACAGGGCCTTGATTTTCGCGACTTGACCGTCGAGTTCGTCTTCGGAAACGACGATCTTTTGAGCCTTCAAAAATCGCAGCATCAGTTGAAAGTCGATCAGTTGATCCAGAAATTCCGCCCGGACTTTGGGCTGCAGGGCGAGATCCACGCGACGGGTTTTGAACAGGCGTTCGAGATCGGCCTGGGTAATCGGTTGCCCGTCAACTCGGACCAGCACAGCACTCTCGGCACGGCGAGCAGCCGGCTTGGCGGTTTGTCCAGCAGCGAAATGAGCTGTCCCAATCACGATCAGGACCATGATCGCCGTGAAAACGTGAGCATGCCGCATGGTATCGAGCCTTATGCGGACCATTCGGACTGGCAATAGTCGCAATGGAAACCCACCACCGTCGACGTGCCCGGAACCGGCAATCGATTCTTGCCGAGTACCGCGTCGTTTTGTTCCACGGGATGGACCGTTGGCCGGCCACATTCGTGACAGCGGCGATGCCGGTGCAGCAAGCGGCTGCGTTGCAGGGCTTCGATGAACGACGACTGGCCACTCCGGCGAATAAATCGCCAAGAGAGAACTTCGCAGTTCTCATCGGGTTCCAGGTCGGGTTCGTGGTAGACGCTGAGGTTGGGAAATTCGGCGTCAGCAACTTCCAGATCGTCAGGTGCGTAAAGTCTTAAGCTCATCCTTGAGCCTCCTTTGTACAGGGAAATCTATCCCCGCTGCCAAGTGATAAAGGCAGTCGTACTAACACGTTATGCGATACACCTACCGTCGGCTCGACCGTTTGACAGGTGCTGGCTTAACCACTCAGGCTGCTAATGGTTTTATCGACAGGAAACTGACAACTGATGCAGCAGGTGTGGTCGTTACGGGTCAGAATTCTGGTGAATCGCGAAAAGTTTGCGTAATCGTTACGACCGGCCCGGGAAGATACCCACCGCATTCCGCTTCTGCAAGGGATGATTTCCGGCGACGGCGTTTTGACTGCATTAGTCAAAGCCCAGGTTTTTGTTGATGGATCTCGCTTCCGGGCTTTCGAGCCAGGGCGTCAGCTTATCCGTTTCCTTTTGGCGGGTCATTCCGCCGCGGCCTTCTTGACCGGCCGTTTGCCACTCGTCATGGTACTCTTTTTGAGCGGTTTCTTGATAATTATGGGCCCTCTTCAGCAGCGAACAGCCCATCAGGCTACAGCAATAAAGGCACGCAAGACCAGCGACAAAAGATCGCATGGAACGGACTCCAAATCCAGAAAACAGAGGGAGTAAGGTGTGGGATGTGTTGGCGTGGAGGGGATGTCGGTGGCCCGCTGGGAGGGGCGTGGCAGGCATGCTAAGATGGGTCGGGACGGCGGAAGTGTGCCATGATTGCGGTTTCTGGTCTAGATCAGATTTTGTCCTTGGTCCTTGGTCCTTGGTCCTTGGTCAGTTGATGGGATTGTGAAACTTTTGGGGCGAACGATTCGCAATTGCTATTCATCAATAGGAAGACAACTTGGTGGAATCTCAATTGGATGTGCTGGTGGTGGCTCCTCACCCGGACGATGCGGAGATTGGGACGGGTGGCATGTTGCTCGCATCGCAACGTGCGGGATTGAGGGTGGGAGTCATCGAGCTGACCAACGGCGAACCGACACCGCACGGCAGTCCCGAAATCCGGGCTCGCGAAACGGCCGCGTCCACCGCGATCTTGAAGCTCGATTATCGCGAGAACCTCGATCTTCCCAATCGCAGCCTGGAGGCCAATCTGGAGGCTCGACGAGCCCTGGCGGAAGTCTTTCGATTGACGCGTCCGAAAACCGTGTTTGCCCCGTATTGGGAAGATGTCCATCCCGACCACGTGTCGGCCAGTCAGTTGGTGGACGCCGCACGGTTCTGGAGCAAGCTTTCCAAAACCGATATGGCCGGAGATCCCTTTTGGCCGCCGCGGATGCTCTACTTTTGGAGCATCCATTTGCGAATTCATCCCAAGCCGGCGTTTGTGCTGGATATCAGCGATGTGATCGAGGACAAAATGAACGCGATCAGGGCCTACGAAAGCCAGATGATCACCGGAAGACCGACCGCGTTCCCCACGGTGCTCGACGATATCCGCGACCGGGCCCGCTATTGGGGCTGGACGATCGGCAAGGCCTACGGCGAACCGTTTGCCTCCCGCGAGGATATCGGCCTGTCGAGCATCACGGCGTTGGTGTGATAGTAGCCTTCACGCTCCTGCGTGAAGGCTACTATGTTGACCAAAGAGTTGTCAAAATGCCGTCTCAATGATTGGACCCTGGTTTGTCCGCTTGATCTTGATGCGAAAGAGCCCCTGCCTTGACCGCTAAAAAAGTTCCGATTATCAACACGATCTTAAACGTCGATTGTGTCGCCGCACTCGCTGAGCTGAAAGAGGGCTCGGTGGATCTGGTGTTTGCCGATCCGCCGTTCAACATTGGCTACGACTACGACGTCTACGATGACTCGCGCGAAAACGACGCGTATCTCACTTGGTCCGAACAATGGATCGCCGGCGTGCATCGAGCGTTGAAACCGGACGGCACATTCTGGTTGGCCATCGGCGATGAATACGCGGCCGAGTTGAAAGTGATGAGTCGCAAGATCGGTTTCACCTGCCGCAGTTGGGTGATCTGGTACTACACGTTCGGCGTCAACTGCAAGAAAAAATTCAGCCGCTCGCACGCTCATTTGTTCCACTTCGTGAAGGACCCGCAGAACTTCACGTTCAACGACGACGCCATCCGAGTCCCCTCAGCTAGGCAGCTCGTTTACAACGACAAACGAGCCAACGCAACGGGCCGCCTGCCCGACGATACGTGGATCTTGCGGCCTCAAGATCTGCCCGAGGGTTTTCAACCGACCGACGACACGTGGTACTTTCCCCGGGTCGCCGGGACATTCAAAGAGCGAGCGGGTTTCCACGGCTGCCAGATGCCCGAACAACTGTTGGGGCGGATCATCCGCAGTTGCTCCAACGAGGGCGACTTGGTACTCGACCCATTCTCAGGCAGCGCCACGACCCTGGTCGTGGCGAAGAAGCTGGGGCGTAAGTTCCTGGGATTTGACCTGTCTCCAGAATATGTGGAACAAGGCAGGACACGACTGGAAAAAGTTGCAGCCGGCGCGAAACTGGAAGGTGCCGCCGAGCCTCTGGTGAGTGCGCCCGCGACCCCCACCAGTGGTGAAAGCGTAGTCCCCGCCCCGGTGCGATTCCGGCGTAAGAAAACGATTGCTCCCGAACCGACCCTGCCGTTTGGTTCGGATTGAAATGCAATGAAGTGGTGAGATCGCCACTCTGAAGCAGGTGCGCAAAAATAAATTTGCAGGCGAGCCCGGCGGCGTAAGCCCCGGGATTCTGCGTGCAAGATCATTGAATCCATGCCTGACAGAAGAATCCGGGGGCTTACGCCGCCCGGCTCGCCTGTCCGGTGTATTATGCGCTTCAACTTGGGCGATACGCGCCAACTCATGAACTTAAAGCTCGATAAACTCCTTGCGTGATTGCAGAGCAAATACGATGCGGTGTTTGCCGACCAGGTGCCAACTCCTGAGGCCCGGCCCAATCAGGAAGAGGGCCAGCAACATCAAAGTGGTCGCCAGGGGTGCCAGATTGATTTGCCATATCGCAGGCAGGTCTGCGTAGGTTGTTGTCCCCAATTGCGCTGACAGCGACGCTGCAAAACCAGCTTCCAAAGCCATTGAATGCAGTGGCATCGCGACGGTCCAGGCGACTATGCTGGCAATCCAAATGCGGTCATACCCGGGAATAATCAGCCGCCCGGTCCGTATGCGTCCCCAGAGATCGATGGGACTTTGATAGCCGGGCATAAAAGCACCCATCCGACCTGCAGGTGCCATGAGTAGGAACATCTGAAAGCACGCGAGAAGAAAAGGCCGCGTTCGAGATTCTAAACCCCAAACAAGCGACAGCTCGCACCAACCGATCAACAAGGCCAGACAAATCGCATCATGTCGGCTGATGATTTCCTGCGGTTGTTTTGAGGCTAATGCGTCGTAGGGCCACCCCAGTGCGGTTTCGCCCCCCTTGCTGGAAAAGATCCCTGCGAATTGGTCGGCAAACTGGGATCTGGGCCAGGGAAAGCGTCCCAAAGTTCGCTGCACGGCGAGCCACGTTAAGGGATAACACGCCACGGCAATCGGCAGCTGCAGCTCCGGCCGAAGTAGGAAGAAGCCTTGGGTGCCGAGAACAAATCCGACGGCATAGGCCAAGCGCCATTCCTTCAAATCCCAGTGAATGAAGGCCAGGGCTGCCTGATAACCGGTCAGAAATGCCACAGGAATCGCGAAGCTTCTCAGGGAGGGATCCAGATTGATCCCCATTAGGATCAACACCACCAGGTCCTGTGGAACCAGCGTGATCGGGCCGGCTGGCAATGGATATTTTGGCGTCCACGGTGTGTTTTCCAGCCAGCGGCGGTAGTCTTCGATGACATGGGGATGGAACGCAACTGCTCGAAAAATCCCGTAACACAGCGCCGCGATCGCGTACAGCGACAGGCGTGCTTCACGCAACGGACCCGCGTCGGGATTCCACCCCTTCCAGATGATTAACAGGTGAACGCCCTCAACCAAAGCAACACAGATGAGGAAGACCACTGCGATCTCAAAGCGTGGCAGCACCAACCGCATCCAGTTCACCAGTTTATTGATCATTGTGGACGATCGCCAAAATAGTGCTGTAGGTTTTCCATCGTCCGCGGATGGACCAGTTGGGCAATGACTTCGTCCAAAGGCCCATCGCAGCCGCTCAGCTTCCGCAACTGGTCGGGAGTATCAAATGCGACGATTTCTCCGTGCCGCATCACGACGATCCGGTTCGCGAGTTCTTCCAGCAGTTCGGGAACCGGCGTGCTCATGACGATGGTTGCACGTTCTTGAGTCACGCGGTGCTTTAAGATTTGTTTCAGGGCCAGGATTCCGGATGGATCCAGTCCGCCTGAAAATGGTTCATCCAGCAGCATGATCGGTGCCCGCGAGACCAACGCGGACGAGAGGGCGATCTTTTTCTGCTGCCCGGCCGAATAGCTGCGAATCGGCCAGTCGCCTTCCTTTTGAAGCTCGAAGACCTGGAGTAATCGCTCGACATGATCGATCAAGTCGTCGTCGGGGATATTGTAGAGACGCCCGACACCGGTCAGGAATTCGCGACCGGTGCGATTCTTCGGCAACCAGGGGCGATCAGGCAGATAGACGGTCCGCTGACGGATTGCCAGTTCCTGTTCCACCGTCGATTTTCGCTCCAGGCCATCGATGAGCACGGTTCCGTGCTGAGGACTCAGAATCCCAGCCATGACCGACAACAGGGTCGATTTGCCCATCCCATTGGGACCAATCACCGCGACGAGTTCGCCGGTCTCAATGGTCAGGCTGATCCGCCGTAACACCGGCCGGACGCCATAATGTTGCGTCACCTGTTGCAGTTGAATCATGGAATCTCCTGCTCGTGTTGGGCTCGGCCGGATCGCCGCCAGACTGCGTGGGCGCATCCTTCAAAGCCCGCATTCTGGGGAATGCGGCGACATGAAATCAAGATGCTGGCGCACGTCGGCACTGGCGCCCCGATTCATGTTTACGGCAGCCGACCAACAATTGTTGGTGTTGGCGACGGGAAAACGCACCACTTGGCAGAAAGGATCACCCGGCAGGCAAAGATTTTCGGATTTTCGGGAAGCGTTTCGCGACAAGCATGTCAGAAAAAAGAAGCCGAGAAGCGCTGGTTTTGAAGTCGCGCAGAAGAATTCATTTTGGGGAACACTGATCTGCGCTAATCTACGCTAATCAAGACAGCAGAAAATGACGCTTCACGATCGGTCTTTTTCTGAATTAGTGGAGAGTAGCGTAGATCAGTGTTCCCCACCTGTATTCTCAATCCCCCAAGATGATCTGTCATAGAGATCATTCCAGACAGCGCCAACGATTGCATTTCCGAAAAATCAACGAGATGCACTCGCTTGCGCTTCGAGCTTGTATTGGGGGACAACGATCAGGCCTTCAGGGCGGACAGTTTGTCGTGCAATTCCTCGACCGCCTTTGTGAGGCGTTGGCGAAGTTTTCCTGGGAGTTGATCGAGTTGCTCGATGATGTCTTCGTTCAAGGCCTTGTTGCACCGTTCGATTGTCGAACAGAGCCGCTTGGCGAGTTGCTCGGGGGTGATCACTTCCGGCTGAGTAGGCCGCTCGGCGGCTTCGGTCGTGGGGGGATGAATGGCGCCTGAATGGAACGGGGCGTAATTGTCGCCTCCCAGCGGATCGAGTTCCCGGGCCAGCGCGGCCATCCGCGCGGGGTCGGTTTCGCCACCCATCTCGGACGGGGATCCTGGTCGTCGCGAGCCGTCGCTGCCCATGCTGAAACCAGACGGGTCCTGGACGAAGGCACGTTCTCCAGATAGATAGCTGACATGTTCACCGGGCGCCGCGGAGGCTTCGGGCTCGGAATTCAGATCCTCACCGCGGAGTGCCCGTCGCCAGGCTTTCATTTCCGCGACCGTGGCCTGAGTTTCCTCGGCCCACTGCAGGCAGTCCGAGGCATCATCCCAATTCAGGGCCGAATAGAAGTGGGACCACTTCAGTGACTCAAACGTCGATCGCACATCGGAGAATGTTTCCCAGACGCGTCGGCGTTGATAGATCTGATCGCCACTGAGGCCCACCAGTTGGCCAAAATCGGCATCGGTGCGGCCGCGGGCATGGCGCTGAGTCCACTTGGAGGCACACTCGCCAACGATCCACCGGCACTGGCTGATGGCGCGCTGGGCGGTCTGGATCAGGGATTCTTCGGTTTCGTCAATGCTGGTGGCAAGATCTGGATGCGACATATTCGTTTGGAAGTTAACGCTCTTGGTGAGGAATCAGTAGCTGGAAAGCATCCTATCGAGACGCACCGTCGATTGCCACGCTCTACGAGCCGGCATTTCGCGGCGACGTCTGGGACGGGCTGCGTTCCGGTGCGTAGCTGCTGAAATCGCTAGAGTTTGTGGAATCCGAACTCCTACGAATCAGACTTCGTCCCCTGGGGCGATTCGATGATGACTGCGTCGATGGCGGAGGGTATTGCGATGGAGACCAGCGGCTGATTGTGAGACACGATGCAGCAGACAGTCTTGAACGTGCCGCGAGCCAGTCGCGTTTCGCCACGCCAGAATTCGAACTCGAGCGTGAGACTTTTCACTCCCTTGCGGCTGACGCTGACGTGGATGTCGATTTCGTCTTCGAAGCGGGCGGGGGCTTCGTAGGCGCACGAGGTCCTAACGCGAGGCCAGCCGATGACGGTGCCGTCGGGCATGTCCATCATGACGCTCAGGCCAATCGATCGCAGATACGAGTGCTCGGCCTCTTCCATGTAGCGATAGAAGTTCGCAAAATGGACGATCCCCGCCATATCGGTTTCAGCGAACTGGACTCGGCGGTGATAAACGTGTTGCGGCATGGGGGGCCTTGTGTGCGATCTCAGGGGCGGCTGGTCCACGTTTCAAACTGGCAATGGCGCCGAGACTTCTAATAAATCAATCGCGGGTTTCTGGTCGCAAAAAATTGTGGCGAGACGGCCGTAGGTGATCTCGCCGGGCTGGCATTGAAAATACTCCCTCATCTGCGGCCCCGGAGTGATCTTTAAGATCGCTCCCAAATCAATCTGCCGCAAGACGTCATGCTTGATCAGCACTCGGCCCAGCGGGATGTTGCCGGCGAGGATTTCGTCGCGGACGGCGGGACTGACAAACTGCAGATGCAGGCGGACAATCCCGAATTGGACCACCTTTTCGGTACCCGATTTCAAGAGCAGAATCTTCCGGCAGTAGTCATCTCCATCCAGCCGCCGGTCCAGGATCCGCACATCGACCGAGCAGCCGTGGTAGGACTCCATGGTGACTGTCATGTGGAGTTCATGCACCAACAGCGACTTGTACGGTTCGGGGGTCAGTGCCGAAGGGATGTGCTCAGCGTGGGCGACCAGCGGCGGCCCATCGGGGAACAACCGCGACAAGGAGTCTAACTCAACCAACGGATTCAAACTCACGCCCTCCTGACGCCATGCTTACGTGTACCGCACTTCGCGATGTTCGGGTTCGAAATACTCGGGCAGTAGGGTATCAACCTGCAGCAGACCTTTGCGAGTCAACGCCACGCCCGAAGGCTCGCGTTTGAGATACCCTTTGGCCTGCTGACGGTCGAATGTGTCGCCGAACTCCTGGAAAATGTCGACTCCAAACTTCTTCTTGAACGGTTCGGCCAGGATCTGGCCTTCCTTCATCTGCAGGACCAGTTCGCGGACCAGCAGTTGATGATTGGTCGGCCGCAAGGCACGATTGACGGGGAGCCGCCCTTCATTCAGAGCCGCCTCGTACTGCTCCAGTTGATCCAAGTTCTG
>CAMAVF010000257.1 GCA_945861445.1 Planctomicrobium piriforme
CGCGGGTCGAGCGGAACCGGCAGTCGTGGCGTTTCGTGCGTCCCTGGCGGCGAAACCAGACTGGGTCCGTGGCGATGAGACACTGCTCGCCTTGGGAATCACTTTGCGCAACTTGAAAAAGCTGCCCGATGCAGCGACAGCCCTGACCACGTTGACGACCGCCTATCCGCAAAGTCCCTATGTGGATCAGTGCCTCAATCAACTGGGTGAACTGGCCTATGAGCAGGGCAAGTACGATGACGCGGTGGTGAATTATCGAGCGCTGGTCACTCGGTTCCCAAAGAGCGAACTGGCGGCTGTCGCACAGTATGGAATCGGCTGGTCGTTCTATGCCAAGGACGATTTTGCTCAGGCCGTGGCGAACTTTACGACACTGTTGACCACTTACCCCGACAACCCGATTGCGGTGCGTGGCAAATACCTGCGCGGCTTGGCGAATCGGCGGTTGAATCAGTTTGAACCGGCGATCAAAGATTTGACCGAATTCGTCGCGGCGAAACCATTGGAAGCCGACGCCTTGGAAGCACGCTACGCCGTGGGCCTGTGTCAGATCGGTCTAAAACAACCTGAACCAGCAGCCGCGACCTTCGCCGCATTATTGAAAGATAGCCCGGCTTATAAGGAAGCTGACAAAGTCTATTACGAGTTGGGCTATGCACTGGGCGCGGTTGAAAACAAACCGGAGAAAAAGAAGGAGTCGGCCGAAGCGTTCCGTACGTTGGCGACGAAATTCCCCGACAGTCCGCGGACTCCGGAGAGCTGGTTTCGAGTCGGCGAATTTCACGAAGGGGAACGCCAACTCGCCGAAGCGACCGCCGCCTACACCGCCGGCCTGGCGAAAGCGAAATTGCCCGAACTGCGGGAACGATTGCAGTACAAGCTGGGCTGGGTCCAGTACGAGGATGCCAAGTATGCCGCCGCCGTGAGCGTGCTGCAGGAACAGTTGAAGGAATTTCCCAAGGGCGAATTGCTTCCCGCGAGTACGTTTCTCGTTGGCGAATGTTTATTTCGACTCGACAAATGGGCCGATGCACTCCCCTTCTACACGCAGGTCATTGCACTGAAGAGCAAGGATCAGGACAAGGCGCTGTATCGCAGCGGGACGTGCGCGAACAATCTCAAGGACTGGGCCGCCGGGCAACAATACTTTACGGTCCTCATTCAGCAGTTTCCCAAGTACGAGTTGATCAACGAAGCGCGATATGGAATGGGGTTGGCCCTCCAAATGCAACAAAAGCTTGATGAAGCGAAGGCCGTCTACGAGCAGGTCACGAAGGCGACCAACAGTGAAACGGCCGCCAAGAGCCGTTTCATGATCGGTGAGTGCGCGTTCACACAAAAGAAATTCGCCGAAGCCATCGAACATTTCCTGGAAACAGCGGTCGGATACCCTTATGAACATTGGCAGGCAGAAGGATATTTCGAAGCGGCCCGTTGCTTCATCGAACTCAAACAGGTCCCCCAGGCGCGCGAGACGTTGACGACTTTGCTCGACAAATATGCGAAGCACGCGCGGGCCAAGGACGCCAAAACGCTGTTGGACGGTCTGAAGTGACCGCCGTCGTCACGCTCGGGCGAGTGTGGCGACGGACGAATGAGACTGTGACTGATGCGTCAGTCCTCACGGAACAAGGACCATCCCATGCTGCAGTATCTGGATAAGAGCAATTGCCTGCGTCTGACCGCGTTGATTATGCTCGTCGCATTGATGTATGCCATCCCGCTGGTTGCGACACCATTTCGCATGGAAGCCCGGGCGGCTGACACGGAAGCGACCAAATCTCCGCCCGCGGCGACTGCGCCACAGCCCGAGAAATACGACACGCTGTTCGGCATGATCATGGCCAGTGGTGCGTCGGGCGTGGCATTCATGGTGGTGCTCGGTTCGTTCTCCATCGCCGCGGCCACGATTAGCCTCGAACGGTTCATGAATCTGACTCGCAAACGCGTGCTGCCACCCGATGCAGTGCGCGAACTTCACGACCTGACTGGTCAACGAATTACCAAACCCGATGCGTTCGTCGCGTTGTGCCTGCGAGCTCCGTCACCCTTGACGAATATCTTAAAGGCCGGCGTGATGCGTGCCGGACGTCCGCTGCCCGAGGTTGAGAAATCGATGGAAGACGCGGTGGCCAAAGAGATGTCGCGACTGCGGGGCAGTGTCCGGCCCCTGTCGGTGATCGCCAATGTCGCACCGCTTGTCGGGTTGCTGGGAACGGTGGTCGGCATGATCGATGCGTTCCGAGTCGCCAGCCAGGCGGGAACCGGCAAGGCGGAATTGCTGGCCGAAGGGATCTACCTGGCGCTGTTGACGACGGCTGCCGGCTTGATCATCGCCATACCCAGCATGTTACTGGCCGCCTACTTCAACAGCCGGATCGACAATCTGTTCTGGGAAGCGGACAGCCATTTGCTGAATACCATGCCGGGATTCGCCCGCATGGAGCAAGTCGATGAGACCAGGTCGGCAAAAGCCTCTGTTTGAATGTTACAAGGTTGAGGGATAACAATGCGACTCCCGCCTGGCGAACCTGATGAAGGCTTGAATCTGACGCCCGTCATCGACGTGGTGTTCCTGCTGTTGATTTTTTTTCTGGTCGCCACACGCTTCGATCAGGAAGAAGAGGAACTCGATATCGACCTCCCCGAGGCCGTGCAGGCACAACCCATTTCGATGACTCCCGAACTGGTGGTGAACATCAACCAGACGGGTGGCTACACGGTCTATCGGAAGCCGTACTCGGACAAAGAGCTGCTGGCATTGCTGCAGGAGGCACGCCGTAATAATCCGCATCAGAAGGTGCGGATTCGCGGTGATGCGAACACGTCCTGGAAGCACGGGGTGGCCGTGATGGGGCTGTGCAACAAGGCACAGATTCGCGATTACACGGTTTCTGCGCTCGAGGTCCCTTGATCTGCGGTGGAGCAGCCTGATGAGTGCAAAACGGATGGACTGGCGCGGCAGGGGCCGACGGTGGCTGCACTCCTGGCAGGCGCCTGCGACGCTGGCGGCCGTGCTGATACTCTGCCTGGCATGGTGGGCGATGCCGCGCCGCATCGACCTCGTTATGTTGCCGGGAGCGGAAAAAGGTTGGAGAACCCATGACGCACCGCCCCGCCGCGAGATCGTCTGGGAAACGCCAACCCCCATCACGAATCTCGAACTGGCCGCGAAGGAGGTCACGAAGTCCGAAGGACCGGTCACATCTGAGGACCTGATCGCACCACGTCTCGTCGATCATGGAGCCACGCTGTACTTCTCTCGCCGAGTTGTTCATTACGGTGAACGGGAGGGTGAGGCTCCTGCCGAACCGCTGGGTCGATTGAATCCGCCAAACCTGGCGGCTCGGCAGGAGCCTCGCCCTCCCGGCAGCCCAGGGCAGTGCGACATCTACCGTGCGCGACGGTTGGATGGTGCCTGGCAGACTCCCGAACCGATGGCCGCCTGGAATTCCCCCTCGGATGACATCGGTGCGACGCTGAGTGCCGATGGCCAGACCGCCGTGTTGTATTCGAATCGAGCGGGAGGGCTGGGTGGCTTCGATCTGTATGTCTCGACGAAGACAGATTCCGGTTGGAGCGCGCCACGCAATCTTGGTCCGGCTGTTAACTCGCCGGTTCACGAGTATGACCCCGCCCTGGGACCGGATGGGCGGTTGTTCTTTTCGTCGAATCGCACCTCAGAAATGAGCCGCCAGACCAGCGACACTGCAGGAAATCCAGCCCCACCGGATCCAGCAAATGCCACGGCCCATGCGGCGTGGCCGGCGACGCTGCGTGCCCATCCCGGTTTGACCCAGTTTGATCTGTACGTCGCCGACACGAGCCCGGGCAAACTCGAATGGCTGTCTCCCCGGCCACTGACGGAATTGAATCTCGCCCAATCGAATGAAGGTGCCCCGTGTCTCACCGCAGATGGCGCGTTCCTGTATTTCGCTTCCGATCGGAAGGTGGCTCCGGGGGATCGCCCCGTAAAACGGAATGAACCCGCGAACCTGGATTTGTACCGTGCTCGCTGGACTGGAGAACAATTCGCTCACATCGAAAATCTCGGCCGCGAAATCAATTCACCGGCTCATGAAACCGAGCCAGCCCTGTCACCAGAAGGTTATACGCTGGTCTTTTCCAGCAACCGGCAAGGGCGAGACATGGTCTACGCCAGCGCCGCTCGCGAAGTGCTTCACAACACAAGTTGGGATACCGCCAATCTGCAGGCTCTGTCGCGGATCTGGTGGCGTGCGTTGTTGCTGACGGCTTTGCTGGCTGGGTTCCTGGCGGCGATCTGGTATGGTCAGGGTTGGATTTTTCAGAAGGCGGGGACGGCCCGGTTCCTCGCGGCCAGCGTGTGTCTGCACTGCGGGATCCTGTTGTTGATGATGTTCGTCCCGCTGGCGAAAGTTGTCATCGAACTGGCTCAGGAAATCCGTGTCAGTAATCCGGCCACGCAGATGTTCGACAACAACCAGCACCAGTCACACGAAACGGGTCTGGAGGCATACGAGAAGCTGAGTGACCTGGCAGCGCTGCAGTCCCAGCCGTTGCCCGAAGTTCAGCGTCAAGCTGTCGAACCGGTCAATGTGCCCGACCAGTCGGAAACGCCGATTCTCAATCTTCCCCGGCAACTCACACGCAACACCCCTGTTGATCGGATCGAGTTCGTCCCGGTGCCCGCTCCCCCCGCCGAGGCCCTGACGGTCCGCCGACCGCTGGAACTCGCGCGGGCCACGTCCCCGCCGCCGGTCGCCCAATTGGAGTCGGATGCCAGTCTGCCCACCTTGCCGGAAGCGGTCCCCGTCGAACAAAGTCCGGCTCCCACACAACCGCAAGTCACGCGGCAACAGTCGGCCGAGATGCCGATTCCTAAACGAGCCGTGATGCCGCGTGAGATCGCCGTTGCCCGACCGCTGCGTGCTGTCAAATTGCCCGTGGCCACCGTGGAAGAAATCGCCGAGCTACCGGATACGGATGCGGCTCCGCTCGTGGCTCGCAAAGCCCCGCAACTCGATCCAGTCGCAGAAACCCTGACCTCAGAAAGCATCAAGCCGGCTGAATCCGCTCGGGAAATGACAGCCATCGAGCGAGCCCCATTACCTGTGGCACGCTCAGAAGTCGCCCAGCCGGCACGACCGCAAGTCATCGCCACAGCCGCGCCGCAGTTGGCGACTCCTTTGGAGCGAACAGCTCGCACTAGCGTGCGGCCCGCGACATTGGACGTGGAACAGCCAGCCGTGGTAACGACGTCAGTACCGCTGCCCAGTCCGCAACGTGCGGCACAGATCGTCGTGGAACAAGCCAGCAACCCAGCGGCTCTGAAGACGGTCGGAACGGAGGTTCCCAAAGAGACGACAGTCGCCAAGGCCGATCTGAGTCTGGCACGTGGCCAGCAGGCAGTACCCGATGTCTCGCGAGTGAATATCACACCCACGATGCGGATTCAGCAACAGCCGCGCTCGACCCCGCCGACTTCGATCACGGCTCAACTGGCGACGACTGACAACGTGGCCAATGCCGCCAAGATTGCCGTTTCCCAACCCGAGCTTTCGCCTCGCAATCGCGGCGCTGCAAGTCCATCGCCATCGGAGACGGTTGAGCCGGTCAAACTGGCGGATGTCCCGGTCAAGCCAGGCGAGGGAGTCTTGTCGCCGTCGAGTCGCGCCGAGGTCCAGTTGGCGAGAGTCGGTCAGGCCAACCCGGCAGCGGCCAGGGAAACGGCACCTGCTTCCACGGTTGCCACACGCTTACGCGCGAACGAACCGGCCGAGACTGCTCGGCAACTGCAACAGGCAATGACTGAGGCCAGGCCGGCTGCGTCGACGGTCGCCCCGCCGCTCGCCCGCGAGGCGACTCGTCCCACGCTGCCCTCTGACATCCAGCGTGCGGACGTCAGTCCCTTGCTGGCCGCTGTCGTGGCTCCTGCGGAAACTCCGACCGCCGGGATACCCGTCGCTCTCAGTCGTGTACTGGCAGCGCAGCCGGCACCGCACCTGGAAACGCTTCCTGAACTGGGAGGCCGGCAAAGGCGCATGGACACGCGCATCATCGTCGGGACGCTCGCTCCCCAACGGCTGGATGCGCCACCGAGCCTGAGTCCACTGGTCAGCCAGTTGAATCGCCCGCGAGCACTGGCCAAACCGGTGGCGATGGCGGTGGACAATGTCGGTATGCAGGCGATGTTCACACTCAGGCAGGGTGAGACGCGGAAGGAATTTATCGACCTGTTCGGCGGCAATCAGGCGAGTGAAGTGGCCGTCAACCGCGGACTGGAATGGCTCGCGTCACGTCAGAATGCCGATGGAAGTTGGAGCCTGCAGACCCACGAAGGAGCCACGACCAGCGACACGGCGGCGACCGGTTTCGCTCTGCTGCCGTTTCTGGCGGCAGGCCATACGCCGCAAGCGGGCAAGTATCAGCCGGTCGTCGGCAAGGCCGTGGCCTGGCTGGTTGCCACGCAAAAGCCCAATGGAGACCTGCTCTCGGTCAAGGACAATGCGTCACATCACATGTACGCCCACGGGGCGGCCGCAATTGCCTTGTGCGAGGTCTTCGGAATGACTCAAGCCAAAGAGCTGCGCGACCCGGCACAAAGGTCGCTCGACTTCATCGCCGCGGCCCAACATGCGCCGTCCGGGGGCTGGAGATATCGCCCCAATGAACCGGGCGATACCTCGGTCGTGGGCTGGCAGGTGATGGCTCTGAAGAGCGGCGAAATGGCCGGCCTGACGGTTCCCGCCCAGGCCCTCGAAGGAGCCAAACGCTGGCTGGAATCGGTCGAAACCAATCAACCTGCGGGAGGTCACTTCGGCTACGCCAACCGCGGAGCCACGCCCACCATGACCGCCGAAGGGCTGCTCTGCGTGCAGTTCCTCGGCACGACACGCAATTCGCCCCGCATGCGAGCGGGCGCCGATCTGCTGCTCAAGCACCTTCCGCAAGCTGGCACCGAGACCTCCTATTATTGGTACTACGCAACACAGGTGATGTACCACATGCAAGGAGAATACTGGGTCGCCTGGAACGAGAAGATGCGCGAACTGTTAGTGAACTCGCAGGTAAAAGACGGAGCCCACGCCGGGTCCTGGAACCCGACCGACCAATGGGAAAAGTCCGGCGGCCGAATCTACTCGACCAGCATCAAGCTGCTGATGCTGGAAGTCTACTATCGTCACCTGCCGCTCTATCAACAATTGGATCAATGACCTCAAGGACGTTGTCTGCAGAGAACGGTCTCTCTGAATACAAGCTCGAAGCGTAAGCGAGTGCATTCCGCTGTCAATGAGCAATCCCGATTCACTCGCTTGCGCTTCGAGCTTGTATCCGCAGTCACTTCGTGACCGGCTTTTTGCAAGGCGAAGGCTGTATCTGTTGGTTACCGTCGGTGTACTTCAATCAACGACGCTGCACATATTGTCCTGTCCCGATGACATCAGCATCAGCCAGACCGCAGCACCTTCGACATCTTCGCCACCTTGCCACCTTGCCACCTTCGACACCTTCGACACCTTCGACACCTTCGACACCTTCGACACCTTCGACATTACGTCTTGGTCAGTAGGATGGCTGCCCTCGGCCGTCTCCGATTTCGGCATCCCCACGCAATACGGATCTCTGGCCCGTCCGAGTCACCCCAGTCCGCAGCATCTTTGCCACCTTCGACTTCTTTGCTCCAATTGATTTCTTCAATCTGTCTTGAGTCGACTCTCTACTTTCCCCCCTCAACTCTCTCGCCGATAGGCGCCGCGCAAGTCCACGCGCGAATTCTCGTGAGCTCTTTGAATTCTTTGATTCATACGTGCTCTTCGATCTTTTTGTCCTTTGTCCTTTGTCATTGGTCCTTCGTTATTGGTCCATTGTCAATGGACATTGATCAATCATTCGACATTCGGATTTCATCCCTAATCCTTTTAGACATTAGTCATTAGACATTAGACATTGGTCATTCTTTCGACATTTCGTCATCCCCGAGACCGCCTTGCCTGGGCAGAAACTCTCTCTCAATTGTCCATTATCAATTGTTCCAATATCCACTTCATCGGCGCCCCCGAACTGGGCGCGCAACTCAAGCCCACCGCCCCCCGGTTCGCCAAACTTCAAAACAGCTGTAGCCGCACTCTCCAGAGTGCGGGATTCCCCGCGTTCTCGCGGTGTTTGATGAATACAAGCTCGCAGCCCCAATCGGCCAATTGGCACGCTGGCCGACAACAAGATCAGCCGTTTGGGCGCTAGCCCCGGTTCCGTCAGGAGTATGTCATGGAAATCACCGCTGAACCACTTGGCTATTTCAATACTTGGACTCGCCAGCGAGTGCGTTCTGTCGCCATCGAGCGGAAGAATTCATTTTGGGGAACACTGATCCCACTCATCTTCACTGATTCAGTCAAAGCCCCTTCCTCCAGCGTCACGCTCTATTGTCTGGATTGGCCTTGATGAGCGTAGATCAGTGTTCCCCAACCCTTAGATCATACTCCGAGGCGTCAATCTCATCCAAATGGCCAACCCCTCTGCAAGGCGATCACAAACTGGGCCGGCGAGTCGGGTGGCGTCAGCCCCCGGATTCTGCTTCGTCCTGGGCTGCCAGCTCGGATAATTCATCAGCCGCTGGGCGCTAGCCCACGGTTCGGGCAACAATCGACTCGAATTTCCAAACGAACCGGACGCTAGCCTGGATTATTCACAGTCTCCTCAATGAGCAGCATGCCGTGAATTATCCGGGCTAGCGCGTTCCGGTTGATTTGGGCCGTGTTTTGGGCAAGATGGTCCCAAGTCCTTTGTGACGACGATCGGAAATTCAAATTTTCTATTGGCGGTGGAGTGGACAAGTTGCGTCGAACCGTCTCGAATAGAGTTTTTTTATGGTCAGACGTTTATGCTTGAGCCAGAAACTTTCAACTCGATTCCCGAAAACGTCGCAATTGATGAGAACTATTGACATCCATGTTTGAACAAGCCTTCAAGAATATCGACGACGTGCTCCGGAAAGAGGCGGGGTGTTCCAGTGAGTTGGACTACACCGAACAGACTTCCTGGCTGTTGTTCCTGAAGTACCTCGATGGGTTGGAACAGGACAAGGCCGACGAAGCCGCGCTGGAAGGGAAGAAGTACACCTACATTCTCGACAAGCCGTACCGCTGGGAAAGTTGGGCTGCTCCGAAGGGCCGCGATGGGAAGATCGACCACAATCAGGCTCAGACCGGCGACGACTTGCGAGACTTCGTGAATACGAAGCTGTTCCCGTACCTGCATGGCTTCACGCAGAAGGCGTCCGGGCCGAACACCATCGAATACAAGATCGGGCAGATTTTCGGCGAGATCAAGAACAAGATCCAGTCGGGCTACAACCTGCGGGAGATCCTCGACCATATCGACGAATTGCGGTTCCGTTCCCAGACCGAGAAGCACGAGCTGTCGCATCTGTACGAAGCCAAGATCAAGAATATGGGGAATGCCGGTCGGAACGGGGGTGAGTATTACACGCCGCGACCGCTCATTCGGGCCATTGTCAAAGTCGTGAAGCCCAAGCTCGGCGACAAGATTTACGACGGCGCGGTCGGCTCGGCGGGCTTTTTGTGCGAAGCCTATGACTACCTCAAGCAGACTCATCCCAAACGGACCACCTCGCAGGACAAGACGCTGCAAGAAAAGACCTTCTACGGCAAAGAGAAAAAATCGCTGGCCTACGTCATCGCGATCATGAACATGATCCTGCAGCCGACCTGCGCCGACTCGCCGAAGTCGTGGAGCGTGGAGGCCACCACGATCGACCCGACGACGTTCGACCTGTCGGTGAAGAACCCCAACGGCGGTGAGGAAGTGACGCACCGCAGCCCCGAAACGATCATGGACGAGATCGTCGCGCTAGACGCTGAGAGTGCCGAAGTCCTGCAAACCATCCGGGAGCTGATATGAAAAACGGATGGCAGACAAAGCCACTGGGGGAGCTGTGCCGCTTCATTGATTACCGTGGCAAGACACCTGAGAAGACCGAAAGCGGGCTTCGCCTTATCACGGCGAAAAACGTGAAGATGGGTTTCCTTCAAACCGACCCGCTGGAGTTTGTGCATCCCAATACTTATGAGAGCTGGATGACCCGCGGCATTCCAAAGATCGGCGACGTACTTTTCACAACCGAAGCGCCCCTCGCAAACGTTTGCCAACTCGATACCGACGAGCGAGTTGTTTTCGCGCAGCGGATCATCATTCTTCAACCGGCTGATTCATTCCTTGACCGCACGTTTTTGAAGTACCTGCTTCTATCCGACGACGCACAACAACGCATTCACGCGAAGGGAACGGGAGCAACCGTCAAAGGCATCAAAGCGAGTCTGCTAAAGACGGTCTCAATCGGCTTTCCCCCGCTTGCCGAGCAGCGGCGGATTGTTGGGATACTCGACGAAGCGTTTGAGGGCCTCGCCACCGCCAAAGCCAACGCCGAACAGAACCTCCAAAACGCCCGTGCTCTGTTTGAAAGCCACCTGCAAGCCGTCTTCACCCAACGCGGCCACGGATGGGTGGAGAAGACACTCGGCGAGGAAATGATCCTTCAGCGAGGCTTCGATATTACGAAGGAC
>CAMAVF010000258.1 GCA_945861445.1 Planctomicrobium piriforme
ACGGAGAAAGCCTGCTGCAACTTCGGGCCGATTCCCTGAGCGACTCGGAGCCCCTCGTCAAATTCTGGACCCACTGGAGAGCCGGCCAATCCGGTTCGAATTGCTACCGAACTGCCGCCGTCTAATCGACATTCCGGGGAATGCACCCAACACACTCGGTGATTCCACCCGGGCACGGGAGCAGGGATGGCATTTCCGTTCGGGAATGGGCTGGAACCATCGATCGATCCACTGACTCGCCAATTTCGGTTACACTGACACCGCACTATTGACCTCGGAACAGGAGCAGGAACAGGAATATGGGCATGATCCAGATCGCCTCTCATTGGAAAATCGCGGGCTTGGTGCTGGGGATGCTGCTCGGCGGTGTCGCGCGGGGCGAAGTGGTGCCCACTGGAAAATCTCCGCAACTGTTCCCTGATCAGCCACTGTTGACGCCATCAAATTGGGCTGTTCGCACCCCGCCCATCGGGGAGAAGTTCCGCCTGACCGTCAGCCATTCGGTTTTCCAGACCACGATCGAAACCCCGGATGGTCCCCGGCCGTTTTCCGAGTTGCCCTGGGCGAAACACGCCATCGTCCGCATCATGGCCGATCAACTGAAGGCCCCGGAAGTCTATCGGGATATGCTGGAAAACAAGTCCAACCCGATCATGTTTTTTGGGGAAGGCTACTTCGCCGAGCCATTCATGTACCCGGGACAGTCACCAGAGAAAGTCGACGAGTATTTCCAATTTGTATTAAAGGCGAAGCAAGCCTTCGGCTCCCGTTTCCTGGGCTTTGATTACGGTGAGTGGACCTGGGGCGGTGTGGACCAGAACAAGCCCATGCGGGAACTGCCGCTCTCGTGCGAGGTGCTGAAGCTCGCCTTGCCTCAGGACCGCGATCAAGCGCGGGCCTGGTGGGACAAGCGCTACGACATGGTGTTCGAGCGCTATCAGGCGGCAGGGATCCCCATCTTTTCGTGGAACAACAGCAGCTTCAATCACTACGAGGCTCGGAAGGGGGCCTCCTACACCGGCAATGAGATCGACTACGTCAATCCCGCGTTCGATAGCACGTTCATGGCATTCAGTCGCGGCGCTTCGCGGCAGTATGACATCCCCTGGGGGAGCTATGCGGCGGGGTTCGGCGGTCACTTTGGCCATTCCGATTTCAGCGGAAAGTCTCCTGACGAACGCCAGCTTCGCGCTGGCGTACTCCGGGGCGGTTACACGGCAGTACCGATGCAGGAGCAGCGACAGGCGTTGTATTCGGTCTACATGGCGGGTGGCAATTTTCTGATCAAGGAAAGTGACGGCGGACAGGGCATGTTGTCGGGATACGATCCCACGACCATCGACCAGATTGAACCTCGCATCATCGCGCTGGCCGAAACCAAGGTCTATGCCGGACCGTATGCCCAGATGTGCGGTGAATTCTACGACAACATCGTGCGGAAACACGATCGCGGCACCCCCTATACCCCGATCGCCCTGCTCTTCGACAAGAACCACGGCCTGGCCTTCAAGTACAGCCAGACACTGGCCATCGGTGCCATCCCTTACACCCCGGCGGACGAGCAGATGCGGTCCGTGCTCAACACGGTCTTTCCGTTTGAATCGTCCACTCCGCAACTTGCCACAGGTTTTCCAGCCGGGCCGTTTGGCGAAATCTTCGACGTCGTCACGACTGATGCTTCGGCGGACGTCCTCGGCAGTTACCGGGCCGTGGTGCTCGTCGGACAACCACGCGTCAATGCGAAACTGGCGCTGTCGCTGAAGCAGTATGTGGAGAATGGTGGAGTGCTGCTCGCCGCCTGCGAGCAACTGACACCGGAACTCTGGTCGCTGGCAGGGATCACGGACACGCGGGAACTGGGTCAGGACACGTCATATCTGCGGGCCAGTGATTTTTACGTCCAGCGGCAGCGCGGGTTTGAATATCACAAGGTGAAGCTGCAGGGAGCCGAACCGCTGTACGTCGCCGGCAACCCCGCCGAACGGACCTGGCCCGTGGCCACATTGCATCGAGTCGGCAAGGGGACGGTCATTGTGGGGACTCCGGTCTGGATGAACGTGAAGGACGATCCGACGCTGATGCACGGCGTGTTCTCTGACATCCTGGAGATGATCGCAGACGAATTGGCCCCCGTGCGAGTGTATGGCAGCGGCCTGAAGGTGATGCATAATCGGAACGCGACAGGCTGGATCGTGACCCTGATGAACAATCGGCTGCCCACGATTGCCTCGCCCGGCTTTCGGCCTGCCATTCGGGAACGCGAGACCGCGGGCGTGATCCTGAAACCTCGGTTCGAATCGGACTCGGCGACCGAATGGCTGACTGGCCAGGCACTGTCCCTTCACAACGGCCAGGTGAGTCTGCTGGTGCCACCCGGCGAGATCCGGATCGTCGAGTTCCGCGACAAGCCGGCGCAGAAGTAAGGGATGAGAGGATTTTTTAGCCACGGATGGACACGGATGAAACACGGATGGGGACTAGGTGGTAGCCGCACTCGCCAGAGTGCGGGCAATCAACAGAACGGCCCGCGTTCTGGCGAACGCGACGACACGATCTCCTTCTCCTAATCCGTGTTCAATCTGTGTTCATCCGTGGCTAAAAACTCTTCGTCCGTTGTCTTTTTCAAAAACGTATTGCCACAGATGAAACGCGGAGTGGGTCAGCGTCTGTTGGCTTTGTTGATGTCGCAGTCACACACCAGGAGTTCGAAATGAAGACCGCCGTTTTATTCTTCATGGCCGTGCTGGCGATTGCTGGCGCCGCCGAGGCCGAGGATGCCCCGGGTCGCGAGCTGTTTTCTGACTCCTTCGAGAAGCCGGAACTTGGTGCTGCGTGGAAGGTGGTCGAAGGGAACTGGAAGGTCGAGGAAGGCGCGCTGACTGGTCGGGGTGGTGGTCTGATCGTGTTGCAGACTCCGCCCGGTGGTCGGTTTTCCATGGAGTTCGAAATCCAGTTTCCGAACACCTGGATGTCGGTCATCCCGTGTTATACCGCCCCGGAAAGCTACGGCACCTTGTACTTTGGTGGCGGCTACTGGGAGTCGTTTGAAATGGTGGGCAAGGACATTGCCGACTACCGGCAACGCAAAGATCCACAGATCGTGACGACCAGTGGATCTCATCGCATCAAGGTGGTTTCCGAATATGGCCTGCTCTCATTCACGTTCGATGGCCATGCCAAAGGCCCGGCCGCGATTGCCTTTCGTCCGGGTTCGCGAGTGGCATTTCGCACTTTGCCGGGTGCCAGCGTGTGTAGGATCAAGAATCTCCGACTCGTTCAGTTGGGCCCAGATATCTCACAAGCGGTGTCTCAATTGACTGCGGCGGAAGTAGCCAAAGGCATCGTCTTTCAGGACTATCGGCAGTCGGGAAAGCCAGGTGCCGCAGACCGATTGAAAGTCGATCTGCAATCCGGAGAGGCGGCATTGAAGTACGAGTTCGACTCCGGAAAGAACTTTGAAAGCTGCTTCGTCCGGTTACCGGTTGAGGCAGCTCAGAGTCGAGCCATCTTCCTGGACGTCGAGGGAGATGGGACTCGGAATGACTTCTTCGTGATTGTGCACGACGCTTCGGGTGAGCAGCACCTGGTGATGTCGACGGGGATTGCCTGGTCGGGATGGCAGGACGTCGGCGTGAACCTGGGGGCGTTTCTCAAAAGTCCCGAACAGAACGAACGTCTCGTCATCCACTGGGGCGGTGACCACAATCAGCGAATCGATTTTCCCATCCGCACACTGGATATCGGTGTCGTGAAACGTGGAATCAGGACCGCCGATCAAGGCCAGTTCCGGTTTCGCAATGTCCGTTTCGTCAACTAGCCGTCTGCTACAACAGTTGTGGATTTATTTCGTTCGATGAATTTCAGATCATTGCGGTTGGCCTGCACCGAGAGCAGCGACGGTGAAGAGATCTGGACGGAACTGCTCAGCGAAAAAGCAGCGGTGATCGTTCCAGAAGCGGGTCTCGGGTTTTGGTGCAGAATTGCACCGCTTCCCACTTGTTTTTGTGCCGCACGGACAGCCACTGTCCGGTAATCGTAAGTCGTTTCAGCGTAACTGATTGCCCGAGACAGGGGTCGAACCTGCACTCCCTTAACGAGAACTAGGCCCTCAAAATACGTTTCTGAAACGGTTTTCAGCTCCAAACGTCGTCTTTTCCCAAGTGTAATGCATTTCAGTACCTCTCTCAAGTCATCGCATACTGTCTCAATTACGCGGAAATAATAACAGTAAACATGCTGTTTTCAGTAGGACAGTAGGTGACATGTTTTTGAACAACAGAACAGTTTTTCATCTACATCCGGTCATCGCAGACTTGTCGCTGAGGACCTTCAAGTGCGACAGAGTAGTGTCACCACCAAGCATTTGAAGTACGCATTATTGTCTCTGTAAGTACGACTTGGCGCCCCGCGGACCATACCGAGCCCTCGGCCGCCGAATCGCGTGTTCCGCTGCGCCATCGCGCAAGGCCATTCATTGACCGGTGACAGGTGGAACCACCTTCAGCCCCAAACCCACGAAGTCATCGGCAAAGGACCTCGATGTGCTGTCTTGGAGATGCTTTTCGCTATACTTGGCGAAGCACCGTCCACAACCCAAGCCGCAAGGACATCCGTCATGAAACCTGCCCCGATACTTACTCAGCGACAAGCAGAGATTTTCGACTTCCTCAAGGACAAAATCCTCGTCCGAGGATATGGCCCGACCGTTCGAGAAATCGGAAATGAATTCGGGATCCGTTCTCCGAATGGCGTCATGTGCCACTTGAAGGCCCTCGAAAAGAAGGGCCTGATTATCCGCGAGCCCAACATGGCCCGCGCCATTCAGCTCGCGAACCAGCCGATCTCTCGTTCGGCATTGCCAAGTGTCGGTCGTCTCACGCGAACGAACCCGCTGGATGTTCTGGACAAGGGTGATCAGGTGGACTTCGCTCCGCTGTTCGAGAACAGCGAGAACTTTTCTGTCACCGCGACCGGAGACTTCCTGGCGGACTTTCAGGTGATCGATGGTGACACGGTTATCCTGACGCGGAGTAAGTCTGCCCGTGACGGTGACCTTGTGCTCGCCATGGTCGACGGCTCGTCGCCTGTACTGCGGGTGTATCGCAAGGCCGCCAATCAGATTCGCTTAGAGGCCAGCGGCAAGACGAAGCCGATCACGTCCAAGGATATTCAGATCTTGGGCAAGGCCGTCGCTGTGATTCGCAAGTTCTAATTGAAGTCGCGTACCAGTTCGCATCGTCGGCGGAGGGGAGCCAACTTAGCTTACCCGCCAAGGGTTTGCCGGTGATGCTCACGCTGGTAGATTGGTCGGCATCAACCGGGCCGAGCGGTAAGTCGTGTTCGCCCTACAGAAATGGCCAGGACGCTGCAATTGAGGGCCAACCAGCATGATTCTTCACATCGACATGGATGCTTTCTATGCCTCGGTCGAGGAGCGGGATAACCCCATGCTCGTCGGCCAGCCGGTGATCGTCGGCGGATCGGCGGAGGGTCGTGGTGTCGTGGCTGCGGCGAACTACGAGGCCCGGAAGTTCGGCGTTCACAGTGCGATGGCAGCAGGCCAGGCCAGGCGACTCTGCCCACACGCGGTGGTTATCAAGCCCCGGATCGACTATTACGCCTCGGTGTCGCGGCAGATTCGAGACATCTTCGAACAGTTCACTCCGCTGGTCGAACCGCTGTCACTCGACGAAGCCTTTCTGGACGTGACTGGCAGCGAACTGCTGTTTGGCCCCTCCGCCGAAATCGGTCGGCAGATCAAACGGCGAATCCATGAGGAACTCCGGCTGACCGCCTCGGTCGGCGTGGCCACCAACAAGTTCGTCGCCAAGATCGCCAGCGCTTTGCAGAAGCCGGACGGTTTCGTCGTGGTTCAACCGGGGGAGATCCAAGCCTTTCTCGATCCGCTGCCGGTCGGACGCCTGTGGGGCATCGGAAAGGTCACCGGCCAGGTCTTTGAGCAACTGGACGTTCGCACGATCGGCCAGCTCCGACAAATGCCACTCGCCACGCTCAATGACCTGTTCAGGACATCCGGTGAGCATTACTGGCAGTTGGCCCACGGGATCGATGATCGGCAGGTGGTGCCCGACCGCAAGGCCAAGTCGATTTCCAACGAAACCACGTTCGCCGAAGATATTGCCGATATGGAGGTGCTGCGCGCCTGGTTGGTGGAACTCGTCGAACAGGTCGCCCGCCGCTTGCGGCAGCACGACATAAAGGGTCGCACGGTGGAGTTGAAAGTACGGTTCGCGGACTTCCAGACGATCACCCGCTCAATGACACTTGCGGAATCGACCAGCAGCACCCGGGAACTGCTGGACGCCGGCGTGGAACTACTCACGAAACACCTCCCTGCGCGTCATCAGCCAATACGACTGCTGGGGTTTGGTGTCAGCAAACTGGGTGACTCTGGCAAGGCACAGCTGACACTCTTCGATCAGCCTGACCGTAAACGCCATCAGGAACTGGATCGAGTTGCCGATCAAATCACCGAGAAGTTCGGCAAGCTGGCCATTCGTCGCGGCACCAGGCTCGAAACTAGCGATGAATGAAGGACGAATGATTGCCGTGTTCAAGGATCCGGGTCCCGAACGCGGCCAGGGAACTTGGGACGAGTTTTTGTGGACTCATGCTCAGACGCTGTGGCAGTGTGATTTCGCCACCTAGCGAATGTGGACCTTCCGCGGGTTCGTCGATGTGAATTTCCTGGTGTTCCTGCATCTGGGCACCCGCCGCTGCCGGATCTCGCCGTCGACGGTTCATCCAGATTCCGCCTGGTCATGCCAACAGGCTCGCAATTTCTTGATGCACGCTGAAGACGTGGAACTGCCGCCCAGATACGTGCTCCGGGACAATGATTCCAAATACACGGTGGCGTTCGATGAGGTGTTCAAATCAATCGACGCGGCAATCGTGAAGAACACGCCACAATCACCGAACCTGCGGGCGCACGTGGAATGGATCATCCAGACGCATCAGCTTGAATGCTTGGATCGATTCGTGATCGTGTCCGAGCGACACCTCAACCTGATCAACAAAGAGTTTCAAAACTGGTATAACCATCTGCGCCCGCACTCAGCCAGAGACTATTTGCCGCCGGGATGTAAATCGCATCCGGAGCCGCGCAGCACGATCAGGATCAATGACGTGGTCTGCGAAACTCGACTCGGTGGCGTGTTGAAGTCGTATTCCCGCCGGTCAGCGTAGAACTACCGAGCCGCAGCGAGTGCTTCAACACACCGACAACTGCGTTCGCCGTGCGCGCGTGGCCCACAACCAATGCTGAAACATGAGTCAGCCGAACCATCCACGCCCTTGACTGTGCCCGCACGGTTTGTCTCGCACATCACTTCCCGGCGTCTCGGTGCGGAGAGTACCTTGGATTCAATCTGGCTGCGCTGTGCCAGAGTTTTTGTACGGGGCGCGTCGAAACAGTGAAGGGCATCGCGGTTCTATTCAAACTGATTCGCCGAGACAACAGTGTCATGACAACCAGGCAGGTTCAATCCGGTCTGTTTGTTGTAAGTGATCAGACAGGAATTGACCCTGGCGTTTTCGTAACATCGGTCGAGCTCGATTCCATCGCCACCGTGATAGCTGACCGTAACGCCCTGAAAGAAAATCTCATTGATCAGCACGGCCTCGATGCCGTGTCCGCTTTTCTCCTGCCCGGCCCGCCATTACTCAACAAACTGAAATGAATAAATTTCTGCATCACGCAAGCGAAATCGCAGCCGCACCGGATTCCCGGCAAGTGATGAGACGTCAGTATTTCCTTGCCAGGTGACGGTGCGGTTCAGGCTGTCGCCAAAGTGTTCATCACTGTCTGAGAGTGAGAAGCCGGGGAGTGGCTGCCCCTCTGCGTCGCTCAGTTCGACCTGCAAACTCCCGGCGGCAGAGGTCGCAAAGTTGAGCGACAGCTTCTGGCCGGTGAATTTGAATGGCCTGGTCAGCAGTTCGCCGCCCTGCAATGGGGCTTTGGCGGCGACGAAGCCGTCGATGCGGAGTGTCCAGCGACGGAGAGCTTCTTCTGAACGCCAATAGTGCTCGGCAATAAACAGAGAGAATTCCTTTGGTGCCCCGGGAAGTTTGCTTGGCGTTTCGATCAGGCCGTGTGCGGGGTAGCAATCGCCGTAGACCCACGAGCCGGGCCGTTCCGGGCCGATGCGCAGAAACGCTTCCGTCCAGCGACGAAAGTGGAGTCCGTCGCGGCTCGACATGAAGGCACCATCCGTGATCGCCGTGCCAATCCGTTCGCCGGCTTTGGCGCGGATTTCTCGATGCTTCAGATCCGGCAGTGCCTTCATCGACGGCGACCACGGGCGTTCGACATAGCGGACGGGAAACCCCAGAAACAGATGCGGAGCTCGTTCATAACGGGCGATACAGTTAATGTAGAACTGCTCTTTCTCTACCACGGGTGAGATTTTCAGCAGTTCCGGCGTCGTCCAGGTAAGGAAGTCGTCAGAAAATGCCAGACGGATGTCACGCAGACCATCATGAAAATCGCGAATGTAGGCCCGATACTTGTTCGACGAGGCATCCCAGCAAGCGACGTTCTGAGAATCAAACGCGCCTTTTGTGATCACCGGTTTATCGCCCAGACGATTCCAGTGAATGCCGTCGGGGGATTGCCAGGCAATGAGACCATCCCGAGACTGGCCGAGCGCCTTATATTTCGCCTGCGGATCACATTTTGGATTGTCGTCCCGAAGCGGCGTGAAGTTGTCGTACACGCCCGTGACGACAATGTTGTTCTCCATCGAACCATCGACTTCGACGAGACCAAGGTTCGGCTTCGTCCAGTGAATGCCGTCATCACTCTCGGCATAGCAGATGTGATACGGATGCGTTTTCTTTTGATCGTTTGGGTCGACCTGCCAGTGCGCTCCCTGATACCACATACGGAACTTGCCGGCCTCGGGAATGATGCGAAAATAGATGCACGTGTTTCCTTCCCAGGGTTTATCGCAGGCAAACGTGATCTCCTGCGGCTGAGGATGCTGCAATTCGAGGCGGACGTTTTCGAGTTTCTCGATCAGAAAATCATCTACGAAGAGTTCCCTGCGGGAGCCGATATCAACGGGTTCCTGAGACATCGCGGACGAATTTGCTGTGCTGAAAATCAAAGAAAGAAGTACGACAAGCTGAACACGCAGGCGGGGCATAAAGGCTCCAGTGACGTGAGGGGTGAGAAGATACGAGTCCGCATCCTGCTGCCGCTTTTGTCCGTCGGTGAGTATCGCCGACCGGTATGCTCCGAGCAAGGCTGTAGCGCAGCGACTTGAGTTCAACAGCGTTTCCACACCGTTGACATTACGAGTCAGCTGAGCGAGCTTCACAATCGGTCCGGTGCATAGCCAAGTGGATAGTTCATTGAGTTGATCGCCATAAAGGTGGCTGAATCGCATCTGGCAGCGCTATGAAGCCACTGGCAGCGAGGGGTTTAAGCATGGGCTGCGTGACCGGTCGTCGAACCGTCAGATCGATGCCGATCGCAAATCGCGGATCTTGGAATTGTATGTGGCCAAGTATGGTGATTTTGGTCCCACCTTGGCCGTGGAGTATTTGCAACGGGACGACGGCGAAGACTTGGATGAGGAGACGTTGCGACGCTGGTTGATTTCCGCGGGCTTGTGGCAGGCACGACGTCGGGGTACTCCACATCGACAATGGCGGGAGCGTCGGGCTCATTGGGGCGAGTTGGTCCAGATGGATGGTTCTGAGCATGACTGGTTCGAAGGACGTCGGGCCCGGGCCTCCATGATGGTCATGATCGACGACGCGACGAATTGGACTCATGCCAAGTTCTTCGAAAGTGAAACAACCGCCGCGGCGATGAGCGTGTTTCAAGAGTACGTAGGCTACTACGGATTGCCCCGGGCGTTATACGTGGATCGGGACAGCATTTATGAAACGACACGAGATTCTACAGTCGATGAGGCTCTGCAAGATGCTGCCCCACTCACGCAGTTTGGCCGCGCGATGCAGGAGTTAGAGGTCGAGTTAAATTTGGCCCACAGCCCTCAAGCCAAGGGGCGTGTGGAGCGTCGTCACGCCGTGTTTCAAGATCGCTTCGTTAAGGCGTTACGGCTCCGCAAGATCGACACTCTCGCGGCGGCCAATCAGTTCCTGGAAGATGAGTTTCTGGATGAGATGAACGAACGATTTCATGTCCCGGCAAGATCCGAAGCGGACCTGCACCGCAGCGTGCCTCGAGGACTGAGGTTGGAACATGTGTTGTGTTATCAAGAGCACCGGGTGGTTCAAAATGATTGGACAGTCTCCTGGTGCAGTCGGATTTTTCAAATTCACGAGAAGCACCAAAAGTTGTCGCTGGCGAAAAAGAAGATCGTCGTGAGCGAGTTGCTGGACGGCCAGATTCGTCTCACTCACCAAGGTCGGAGTCTGGTGTGGAAAGAGCTTCCCGAACGCCCACTCCCCGTGAAACCCAAACGGACTCCTCAGGCAGCACCGACTCCCTACAAACCAGCTACGACTCATCCTTGGCGGAGCAAGTTTCAGAGATGAGAATCTTTCGACGAGTTGTGGGG
>CAMAVF010000259.1 GCA_945861445.1 Planctomicrobium piriforme
CTCGCCTCCATACTCCGAAGATCCATGATCCATGCCCGATTGGCTGGATCGTATGGAGTCTGGGTAGATGGCGCAAGTCAGGGTAGTGGCGCGCGACTAATTTTTGTGGTTGGTATAAGTCCTTTTCCTTTGCAAATCTAAAGCAGGGACCTAAAGGACAGACAGGATCAAAGGGACAGCAGGCACCCCGCCTATCGCGGCGCTGGAATCGACTGCAGAATTCGCCGGATGATCCCCTGGGCCCGGGCTCGTTGCCCTTCGCGCACCAGACCCTTGCAAATCACGCGATGGGCCAGAACTGGAACCGACAGCCGCTTGATGTCATCTGGGGTCACATAATTGCGGCCTTCCACCAGGGCCAGTCCTTGGACTGCCCGGTAGAACGTCAACGCCCCGCGAGTGCTGACCCCCAGCTCCAATTCGTCGTTCTGACGTGTCGCCGTCACGATGTCCAGCAGATACTCATTCAACGAATCATCCACGCGCACCTGACGCGCCGACGCTTGAAGGGTGCGGATTTGCTCCACAGTCAATACGGTCTGCAACTGGTCGACGGGCTCGCCCTCACGATGACTGACCAGCACCTGCTTCTCGACCGATCGTTCCGGATACCCGATCTCGATGCACAGCATGAAACGATCGAGCTGATTCTCGGGGAGTGGATAGGTCCCTTCGTATTCGAACGGATTCTGCGTCGCGAGGACAAAGAACGGGGCCTCCAGCTTATGGGTTCGGCCTTCGATCGAGACCTGCCCTTCGCTCATCGCTTCCAACAAGGCACTCTGTGTACGGGGCGTCGTCCGATTGATCTCGTCCGCCAGCAGCACGTTGGTGAAGATGGGTCCCGGCCGAAATTCGAACTCACCCTTGTTCGGTAGGTAGACGCTCGAACCCAGAATGTCGCTGGGTAACAGATCAGGAGTGAACTGCAGTCGCTGAAATCCACAATTCAGACATTTGGAGAGTGCCTTTGCGAGGACAGTTTTTCCGACCCCGGGTGCATCTTCGATCAGCAAATGTCCCTGGGCCAGCAGCGCGACCAGGGCGAGGCGAATCGGCTCCGATTTCCCCAGCAGGACGCGGCCAATATTGGCTTCCAGCGCCGCGATCATTTGGTGCGTGTCTGACACGTGGAACTTCCTTTATCGACGATCTGCCTGACGGTCCAGCCGTTGGTCTGTTATAAGTACGGACCCCTCACGCGATCGTCGCGAGGACTTTACTTGGGGATGGTAGAACCGACCACACCGGTCTCAGGACTGGAGGCGGTGGCGTATAACTTACGGGGAATTCGCCCCGCGAGAAAGGCTGCGCGGCCGGCGCGGACGCCGTCTCGCATGGCATGCGCCATCAACAAAGGGTCTCGAGCACCCGCGATCCCCGTGTTGAGCAACACTCCGTCACAGCCCAGTTCCATTGCGACTGCCACGTCGCTGGCTGTCCCGACTCCCGCATCCACGATCACGGGATAGGTCGGATCGTCTTCCTTCAAGTATTCGAGGCAAATGCGAATGTTGTTGGGATTCAGAATTCCCTGCCCGCTGCCGATGGGACTGCCAGCCGGCATGACGGACGTCGCCCCCGCCTGCTTCAACCGCCGGGCGGTCATCGGGTCGTCAGTCGTGTAGCACAGCACTTGAAACCCGTCCGCCACCAACTTCTCGGTCGCCTGCAAGGTGGCAATCGGATCGGGCAGCAACGTCTTGGTATCACCCAGGACTTCCAACTTCACCCAACTCGAACCAGGATTCTCCAGCCCTTCCAGGATCTCGCGGCCCAATCGAGCCACCCGCACCGCTTCCTCAGCCGTAAAGCACCCGGCCGTGTTCGGAAGGATCGTGTATCGAGATAAGTCGATAAAATCCAATATGTTACGACCATTCTTGTCGATCAGTCGTTCGCGGCGGATGGCCACGGTGATGACTTCCGCCTCGCTGACCGCCAGGCATTGCTGCATCAATTCGTACGTGGCGTACTTGCCAGTCCCGACAATCAGCCGCGAATTCAAACAGTGCGAGCCCAGTTGCAAGGGAGTGTCGGAGTGCAGTCTTGTCACCATCGGGATTTAACCTCCCCCCACAAGTGTCACGATTTCGATCTCGTCTCGAGACAAAAGGACACATTCGGCATGACGTGAGCGGGGGATCAGTTCCCGATTCCGCTCGACTGCCAGATAGCGCGGCTCTTTCCCCAAGGCGCGCAATAAGCCCGCGACAGTCGTTCCTTCGGGAATCGACTGCGGTGTACCATTGATCGTGACGGGAATATCCAATGTCTTGAGACCTTAAAACAGGTTCAGAACGAATCAGTTTAGATGTCTGACACGGTCGCGTCAAGCAGTCCATTTTTGGGGTTAACATATTTTCTTGACTCAAGTTACGCTCATCGTGCTCGACGACTCTCAGACACTATGCAGTGCAAGGATCCGAGTGACTGGAAACCTTAACTCGACCTGTTATCATGTTGACAACACTTGCGGGTGACGAGCCGATGAGGATGATTTTGCGATGAACCAAACGACTTGGATGAAATGGGAACAAGTTCCCTGGTTGGCTCGCTCGGAATTAACCAGTTCGCTGTTGCGACTGTGCGACCGGCTCTTGGAGCTGGCCCTCGCTGCCGACAATTCCCCACTGTTCCTACGCGACGAACTCCCTGACATTGCGAATGAATTCTCGGTGCAGTGGGCGGGAATCATGAAGCGCACGCCGGACTGGAAAGTCGTCGCCGAATTCGGCCGCCGGTCAATCCCGGAGCTGCCCTATCAATTCCTCTCCGAATCGCTGGACCGCGACGCCGTGGGGTTGCAGGTGATGGAAACGGTCGGCAGCACGTTGATGTCGATCCCCTTGCCCAAGTCGGGGACACCGGGGCAAGCACTGGTGCTCGTCGGGCGGTCATTACACGTGGAATTGCTGCCGCACGCCGTCGTTGTCGGCCGGGTTCTTTCCACGGGATTGCGTGCGACGCAAGAACGAGCCCGCGGCGCTCAGCGTGTTTCGCAACTCAAGGCAACCTTGCGCATCGCATCCCACTTCGCAACGGCACCTGATTCACAGACCCTGTTGGAGCTGATCGCCCAGGAAGCCACCCGGCTGCTGGGGACCGATCGCGCCAGTATCTTCATCTGGGACAAGGAGCAAAAAGAACTCGTTGCCTGTCCGGCCCTGGGAGTCGAAGGGGGCGAGCTCCGTCTACCGGATCACTTGGGGATTGTTGGCGAAGTCGTCCAGACCGGACAAGCGATCCGCGTGGATGATGCCTACAACGACGCCCGGTTCAACAAGGACGTGGACGTCAAAACGGGATACAAGACCCGCAATCTGCTCTGCGTTCCGCTGTTGGACGGGAAAGAACACCGCATCGGCGCGTTTGAAGTCATCAATCGCAAAGAGGGTGATTTCAACGACGACGACGATGAAACGCTCAGAGAATTAGGGATCCAGGCCGCGATCGCCCTGCAGAATACGCAAGAGCGCGAACACCTGTCACGCCGCCATCGGCAACTGACCGATCAGGTGACTCAAGGCGTGCGGATCGTCGGTGAAAGCCAGGCCATCAAGGCCATCCGTGACACGATCGGCCGCCTCGCCACGAATGATCTCGCTGTATTGATCGTCGGTGAAAGTGGCACCGGGAAGGAAGTTGTCGCGCAGTCCTTACATTATCAGGGTTCACGGCGCGAGCAACCCTTCATTGCCGTAAATTGTGCCGCGATGCCCGATTCGCTGCTGGAAAGCGAACTCTTCGGTCACGAGCGCGGTGCGTTTACCGATGCCCGGGAAACGCGGCACGGGAAGTTCGAGGCCGCAAATGGCGGGACGCTGTTTCTGGACGAAATCGGCGACATGAGCCCCAACGGGCAGGCCAAGCTGTTGCGCGTCCTCGAACAAAAGGTCATCACGCGCGTCGGTGGCACGCAAAATATTCCCGTCAATGTGCGTGTCGTCGCCGCCACGAATGCCAATCTGCACGAAGCCATCAAAGCCAAGAAATTCCGTGAGGACCTGTTCTATCGGCTGAATGTCGTCAAACTGAACCTGCCCCCATTACGCGACCGTCCCGAAGACATTCTGCTTCTCGCCGACCATTTTCTCCAGTCATTCTGTCGGCAAGCCAACCGCAAACCGCTGTTGATGTCGGCCGAAGCGCGCCAAAGATTGCAGGCCCACAACTGGCCGGGAAACATTCGCGAGCTGCGAAATCTGATGGAGCGGATCGCTTTCTTGTGTACGGGAGAAAGGGTCGAGGTCGAAGATCTGCAGTTCATGCTGAGCCCGGAAAAAGAGTCCGAATCCACGCTGCTGATGAACTCACCCCTCAGTGATGCCACGGACGAATTCCAGCGAGAATACATTCGCAAAGCGATCGAACGTGTCGGCGAAAACATGAGTGAAGCCGCCAAAGTCCTGGGTTTGCACCGTTCCAACCTCTACCGAAAAATGCGGCAATTGGGCATGGACGAAGGGAAAGACGAAAAGAAGTAGGGCGTAAGGACAGAACCAGCAGGGTAGGTCGATTGTCTTTGATCTAGAAGGACCATAACCCATGATCCAGGCGAGCCCGGCTCGCCAAGGGGTCGTTTTGCGCCGCATTGCACCGCCATTCTTGCTACAATGATTCACACAGATCGATTCGCTGGCCTGCCAGGGTCGTCAGACCAGCCGGATCATCGACCCCCAGACAATTCGGGTGTCCGGAACTTGGGAAATCTATCCAGACTGACTAGAGTGGGGGTGGAATGAGCATCGAGAATCCAGTTGCTGCCCCAGCCATGATTCAACCTGATACTGAGTCTCCCCCTGCTGCGTCCGATCCGCGTTCCGTCGGGATCGTCGAGACCAAGTTTCTGACCCTGTTTGAGCCACCCCATCCCCTGGTGCTGGCCAACGGTTCGACGTTGGGACCGATCACCGTTGCGTACGAGACCTACGGGAAACTCAACGCCGCCAAAGATAACGCCATCTACGTGTGTCACGCGCTCACCGGCGACGCTCACATGGCCGGCAAACGCGCCACGGAAGATCGTAAGCCGGGCTGGTGGGACGAACTGGTCGGACCGGACAAGGGGCTCGATACCAATCGCTATTTCGTCATCTGCGCGAACGTCCTGGGTGGCTGTCAGGGGACCACTGGTCCCGGCAGCATCAATCCGGCAACGGGCCGCCGCTATGGCCTCGATTTTCCGTTCATCACGTTTGCCGACATGGTCTCTGTTCATTCGGAACTGACCCGCAAACTGGGCATCGATAAGCTGCTGTCCGTCATCGGCGGCAGCGTTGGCGGCATGCAAGTGCTCGAGTGGGCCGCCAAGTTCCCCGATCAAATTCGATCAGCCGTCTGCCTGGCGACCGGCCCGCGGTTGTCGGCCCAGGGCATTGCCTTCAACATGGTCGGCCGACGCGCCATCACCTCGGACCCCAATTTCAGCCAGGGCAGCTACTACGGCGACGAGAAGGGTTCGATCATCAATATCGAATCAGGGCCCAAGCTGGGCCTGGCCATCGCCCGCATGGTGGCTCATATCACCTACCTGTCCGAAGAGTCCATCGAAAACAAATTTGGCCGCCATCTGCAACATCGCGAACAATTCACGTTCGACATGACCACCGACGTGGAATTCCAGGTGGAAAGCTACCTGCATTACCAGGGCCAGAGGTTCGTCGAACGCTTCGATGCGAACAGCTATCTGTACCTTACCCGAGCAATGGATTACTTCGACCTGGCCCGCGACTACGGTGGTGTTTCCCAGGCACTGGCCAAGACGAATGCCCGGTTCCTGGTGGTGTCCTACACGTCAGACTGGCTGTTCCCGACTGCCCAAAGCAAAGAGATCGTCGCGTCGCTGGTGAAGAGTGGCCGTCACGTCACGTTCGTGGAACTGGAAAGCCCGTTCGGCCACGATTCGTTCCTACTGGAAGTCGAGCCACTGCAAGAAATGCTGGAACCCTTCCTAAGTCAGACACATCTGACAGCGGCCTCCGACAACATCGGGAAATCTAAATAACGCTTGGTATTTGCGATGGCCACCGTAACAAAACCCAAAAAGATCCGACGCTTCTGCATGCCAGATCCGTTCGCCGTCCTCACGGACGAGATCATCCAGGCTCAGATTCGCTCTCGAACCCGCGTGCTCGACCTGGGCTGTGGAGACGGCCGACTGCTGCAGACGCTGCGCGATGTCCATCAATGCCAGGTGCAGGGAATCGAACTCGATCTTGAAGAACTGAAAGCGGCGATGCACCGCGGGATCCCCGTACTTCAGGGCGATCTGGATCACGGCCTGGATGGTTTCCCGGACGACTCGTTCGATTTCGCGGTCCTCAGCCAGACTCTGCAACAAGTCCGACAGCCGCGGCTGATCGTGCAAGAAATGTTGCGTGTCGCGAAGCAGGCGCTGGTGGTCGTCCCCAACTTCGCGCACTGGAAAGTCCGGCTGAAGGTCGGTCTGCACGGTCGAGCCCCGGTGACTTCGCAGTTACCCTATGAATGGTACGACACGCCCAATTTGCACTTCATGTCGATGTGCGATTTCCGCGATCTGGCCGAATTACTGGAAGCCAAGATTGTCAAAGAATTGCCCATCATCCGGGGCAGGGCTGTCGAAGGGGCCTGGTGGGCCAATCTGCGTGCAGACAGTGCGCTGTATGTGCTGGAAAAGAACGGCAAGCACAGCTCTGCATAAGGGTCACTGGGTGCAAAGTGCCCGGCCTTCGATTGGTCCCATAAATCCCATTCACTTGATGGGAATCATGGGAAGCATGGGAATTATGCTATTCCGCCTTCTTGGGCACGGCCAATTTGATCGTTTGCAACTTACCGTCGCGGCGAATCACGATGTCTACCGCTGTGCCGTCTTCTAGTTTTCCCAGCACTTCATTTAAGTGCCGGCACGACTGAATCAACTCGTTGTTGACGAACAATACCAGATCGTCCGTTTTGATTCCGGCACCCGCCGCCGCGGATCCCTGCACTACGTCTTCCACATACGCCGGAGTCCGCGGCACGACATTGGGAATCATCACCAATCCAAAGTCGAGCGGCTTGTGGCGCCGTGGCCCATCGGGCGTTTCCAACGGATTCACGGGTGGCGTGTACTTGCCCGCGATGATGTCCTGAATGGGAGTCTTCAGATCGGGCAGGGGCATCGCGTAGTTGGTCCAGGTGTTGCTCTGCGCGTTACGCAGCTCCTTGCCGATCATCGCCAGCAGCCGGCCGTCGCGCGTCACCAGGACCCCGCCGCCGGCACCAGAATTATTGGTGATGGCATCCACGACATACACCGCGCCCGGGAACGCGATATCGAACGCACCGCGCCGGCCTTCCAGCTTCGTCCTGGCTGCAATTACACCGTGCAAGACGGTCACCGGTTCATTCCCAGCCGCCACCTTGAACATGTTGCTGAAGGCCAGCACTCGAGTTCCCGGTGCCGCAGTGCCGATCTGTGTATCGAGATCGAAGCAGGGCAGGTCCTCGGCCTCCACTTTTAATACTGCCAGGTCCAGTTGCGGCTCCGCCCCGATCACTTTGCCCTTCAGCTTGCGGCCCGAATCCAACACCACAGTCACTTCGCCCTGATCTAGAACATGGCTCCAGACGGTGACGATGTGGCCGTTGGGCGAGACCACGAACCCCGAGCAATACCCCTGTAGCCGCTGCAGGCCCCCCGCACCAAAAATCTTGACCATCCGCGGCGTCACAGCCGCAATGGTGTCGCGAGTCGACTGCGCAAACGCCCCATCGGGGATGTTGTAAAGTGCCAGGCAGACCATGCCCAAGAACAACCGCCGCGTTGAACAGCGCGGGATAGAGATCAATTTCGGAGAACGCGATTGACGAGTCATCAATTTCAATGGCCACCTCGTGGACGAAACGCAAAAGACTTCAAAAAACGAGCCATCGCCCCGTTTAACTTGCGTGTTAGGGATTTAGCTGACGTGGAATCGACGAGTCAAAATGGTATGCAAAGCGACCGTACCGACTGTGCCAGAAGGACTCAAGGCTCTCGTTTGATTCGTAAAGTTCCGACCATACCTCATACCCGTCAATCAAGGCGTCCCCATCCTGCTCGTAGGCGACGGTCACGGGATACCATTCGAAGCCGTTGTCGCTGGCGTAAGCCTTCGATTGGCGGTGCGCCTTGTCGTTTGCTTCATCAAAGGATGTCGCTTGAATACAGACGACGCGCTCCTCGAAAATGTTCGTGCCATCGGGTTTGACACCAAAATGATAGAGAGAACGCACTCCATAAAATGCCATGAGATCACCGCCTACTTCGTATCATTCCCCGGAGCGGCAAAATCTATCGCCTCAATCTGGTAAAGGGCCGGTGACTTGTCGGCGTGTCGAATTTGAAACACCTTCGGAAACTTCTTGCCGGAGAAATCTTGCATTCCCTGAAAACGCAGCTCGCAACGGTCCTGATTGTCGGCCCGGATGAAATCGTAACCCAGCAAGACCCCCGTCTGCCGGCTGAAGTACCAATGCGATTCTGCACCGGCCAGTGCCCCCACCAGCACATCCACCGTCTCGCCCTGGCCGTCGAAAGGCTCGCTGCCCAGATAGTAGAAGTCGGTAAATGACTTGGGTCCCTTGGACAACAGCAATCGCAAATGATGCCACGCCGTCAGCAACCCACCCGTTCCCGGCGGCTCGTCCCGCAGTTCGACCAGATCGCTGAACTCTTGCAGGAAGGCCTCCTTCCCCAGGAACAGCCCAGCCCCCGAATCAGCCAGCGTCGCTTCGAACTTGGTCGCTTCGCCAATTTTGCCCGTCAGCTTCCAGCGACCGCGAGCCTCTTCATAGCTGCCCCACGTGGCCAGCCCCTTCAAGACCCGGTCCTGTTCGAGCTGATTGAAATAGAAGTTGGCATACCCCGTCTTCTTGACGTGGAATTTCTTGAGGTGTTCCGGAGGGGGCGGGGGGGCCGCGTGACCTCGCATGGGAGGCGGTTGCGGCTTGCCATCCTTCGGCTGTTGGCTGTCTTTGGGACCATCCTTGGGTTCGTCTTTGCGAGGTTTCTCATCAGGCTTCGGCTGTGGTTCGGGACCCTGTTTTTTCTCTCCGGTCAATTCCGAGAGTAAGTGAAGTCCGCGCAGCCGAACCCAGATCTCGGTTTGCTCAGTTTTCCGGCGATAGACGATCGGCAGCTTCCAGCCCTTGGGATAGATTCCCAGCACGTTCTTGAATTGATTCGTGCTGCCAATCGACCGGCCGCCGAAGCTGACGATTTCATCGTCATGCCGCAACCCGCGATAATAGGCTTCGGAATCCTCCAGAATATCCTTGACCGTGACGTTCCCCTCGTCATCTGTCGCGACAGTCGCGCCGAGCGTCGCGTGGTCGACGATCCGGCCGCTCTTCAGATGATCCAGGAAATGCTTGATTTGATTGATCGAAATGGCATAGCCGGCGCCCGAATTCACCCGCCCGCGCTTCTCAAATGAACCCCGTCCGTTGATGCCGATCAGATCGCCATCCGCATTGAATAACGGACCGCCCGAGTTCCCCGGATTGATCGACGTGTCGACTTGAATGCAGTCGGTGTATTCGAGAATGTTGCCGGCGGCCGGGTATTGATAACGGTGGACTCCACTAACGATTCCATACGTGACGGTCGGCTGAAAATCGGTCGCCAGCAGGAAGGGATTGCCCATGACGAAGGTCCAATCGCCCGATTGAACCAGATCGCTGTCCCCCAGCTTGGCATGCGGAAAGTCTTCGCGGCCGAACATTTTGATCAAGGCCACGTCGCCGCTGGGATCGACCCCCACAATGACGGCGTCGTACAGCACTCCGTCATTCAGACCACACTTCATGAAGTCACCAACACCGTCGGTCACGTGGAAGTTGGAGAGGGCGAATCCATCTGCCGAGATCAGCACACCCGACCCGCCACCCGCTCCGCCGGGAGCAAAAATGGCGACAACCGAGGGGGCGACCTTTTCAATGACGGCCACGCGTTGCTGTTGAGCGCTGACGACGACCGGATCCGCACCCCAACTACACGGAGTCAGCACGACCAGGCAACAGGCAGTCCACACGCAGCGGCACAGCAAGGTCATGCTCGGCATCCAATTTTTTCCGAAGGTGACAGTCGGTCACGAAGTGACCGTGAATACAAGCTCGAAGCGCGAGCGAGTGCATTTTGATTGCGCGTTAACAACGGAATGCACTCGCTTGCGCTTTTTGAAGTTGCGCTATTTTTTACAGATCACTATCGAATTTCCAGGGATTTTTGAAGGGTACGGGGCCAAGGCATAAACTTCAGGTGCCCGTTGTGACCGTAAAAATCAAAATCTCCTGAGAAATCACGTAAAAAAATAGCGCAACTTCAAAACTTGCGCTTCGAGCTTGTATTGTTTTGTTATTTTAACACCTTTGCATCGCCCAGGCTCAACCAATCTGCAATATCCAGATCGCCACCGAAATCCACCAGAATCTGCAATTCACGCACGCCGGTCACATTGAGATCGACTTTACGAGGAGCGTCTGGCCCCAGGACGTCGGCTTCGAGCAACGGCTTGCCATCCCCCGA
>CAMAVF010000260.1 GCA_945861445.1 Planctomicrobium piriforme
CGCCTGGATTCAACATACGGCTGAAGAACGTGTGAACGGACCGAAGATAAGGAAATGATTCCATAGCAAGTGGCTTTTTCTATCGGGATCTGAAACTGCCAGGTAACGGCCAGAGCAGCGCCTCGGTGGGCAACTCTGAAGGTGTTCTCAATAGCGCAATTCCGCCCGGACGGTTAACCCATCGAGCGTCAGTGTCTTGATCTGGCTTTCAAACGTGTTTTGCGGGGTCCGAATGGTCCCCAGATATTCGGGAGTGGTCAGCATGTTGAACCAGGCGGCGAGGTAGTACCCGGCGGTGATGCGGAAACAGCCGTTGCAGTTCTGCCAGCCGGCCCCCAGTTCCATTTCCGGGATGGTCACGATACGGGAATCCTGCAGCGCGGTGCGGGCTTGAGTGCCAGCGAAGACGTTGGTCTGCAGGTAGTCCGCCGAACAGGTTCCCACCAGGAAGTTGACGGCCCCCTTGGAATAAACCAGGAACCCATGTCCGTTCAGCAACCCTTCCGCTTCGAACCCGAACCGCGGTCCGACGCCGCGGAAATTGATATTCGTGTCGACGGTCGTCCTTCCCAGAATCGAATAGACGGCGCCGAATTGCTGTTCGAGGTTGGCGTACTTGACGCCAACGATCGAGTTGATGGCGAAGTTGTCTTCGCCCCAGATCAGTCCCTTAAAATTCACGTCGGCGGCTTGCAGGGTCAGGTCATGGACGGCGCTGGCCGACAGACTGTCGGCGGCCACGTTGATGGTATTGGGATGGACCGTCTCAGCGGCAATGAACGAACCCCCGCCACCCGGCAGGCTAATGCTGTCGTTGGCGGCCGTTCGGAACCACGTATAGCCGCCAGTGATACTTGAGCACGAATCGAGTGCCCAGTTCGCCCCGGCTCGAAATCCCGAATTGTATTGAAAGGCGGCCACCGACCGATCGCCCAGCGGGACCGAGGTCGCCAGCGTCCCGTCGACGGTGGAAGCGTAGGTTACATCCGCGCCGCGCGGCCGCAGAAAGAGATATTCGCCCCAGACGCCACAACGGTGTTCCCAGAAGGGGACGCAATTCGGGGCACAAACCGTGTCCGCCGGTGCCTCTTCGAGCACCGGGCCCCGGTCCGGCGCGATCAGCAACGGATCTTCCGCAGAAGTCAGTTGCATCTTCCGCCGCTGCCGATCGATCTTACGCGGGACGCTTTCAAACTCCGTGTCCTCGGCGATGCTCTCGAAGTCCAGAGCCACCCCCGAGTCCTCCAGATCCGAGTCGGGAATGCGTGATACGGCCGCCCTGGAGTTGGCATCCGCGGTCTCTTGTGTTCGCTTTTTGGACTGAGCCAGCGACGCGTGTTGGGATGAGATGACCAGCGCCGTTGCCGTCCATGCCAAGATGATTTTGCGCACCGTGAGGTTACTCCCTGAGGATGTAACAGTGAGTCACAATCCTGCCACGCATTCGGAAACTTCAGACCTGCGAAAATCGCATCGAGACCGCGCGCACCAAAACCTGGACGTGACTGCGCACCCGGGCTGCATGTGCGGCCGATTCATGTGTATCTACATCGGCCAGCGTTCGCCGTGCGGATTAGGCAATTTCTGCGGCCCATACCGGTTGCAACGAATCTTCCACCGCCGACAGCCCCGGCTTGACGTCAATTGTTCTTGAACGAAAATTGGACGTCATGGAAGAAAAGCGAAAATCGAGTGCGTGGACTGTGTGGGCGGTCGCCTGCCTGTGAGCACTAATGATGGCCTACACGCTGAGCATCAGGCCAGTCGTCAGGCTGGCCCACGACGGGTATCTGCCCTGGACGCTGCTCTACGCTTACGAACCGTTGGGCGGGGTCTATCAGCCTGCTGATATGATCGCTGCCCGCCATCGATTCAACAGATCGCCAGTTCGTACCAGGAATTCTGGGGCTACGGTCCCTGATACTCGCCCTTCCAGATCGGTCCGTGATCGAGTCCCTGACCGTCGCGGTAGAGGCTGAATTTGGACTCCATCTCACTGAGGAACTTCGCAAACGCCGCGTCATCTCGATGAAAGAGGGACTGGCCGTCGTCTTTGATCAGCGCGGCTTTCCGCAGTGCATAATGCAGTTGCGTGAGATTGTCGCCGAACATGGCGAGTCGCTGGCGCTGGATGTCGGTCTCACAGCGTGCGAGCGTCTCGCGGTAGTGCTGTTCCATGGCCGGGAAGAGTGGGGCGTAAACATTTTTCATCACGTCTTCGTTGACTTCGTACTGACTCCCTTTGTAGACGGGCGGCTGAGCCTCTTTATGGATGCGCATCCTGTCATCGAGTTCATCATAGAGCTGCCGCATCGACTTCCAGCCGGGGCCGTAGGCGCGTTGCAACCACTCGTTCAGCGTGGCACTCACATCGACTTGGGCGTTCCACATTTGTTTGGCAAGCAGGTAGTTGACAGGCGCGTTCACGCCCCACGCAGTGGTGCCGACCATGTGTGCCCCCCACGCGTGATGCTTCGCCGCCGTGGGGAGTTCGAGTTTCAAGATGTCGAGCGATACGGGCAGCGGAGCCCCGTGATAGCTGCGCATCCACGTGGAATAGTTGTGGTAAAAGAAATGGGGCGCGACTTCGCACCAGCGCGTTAACACGTCCCCGAACTCGGCACGAAACTTTGGTTTCAGTAACCCGTAACCGTAGTAATTGAGTGGAGCCCAGCAGAGCGAAAGATTCTCCGGCAACGTGGGAACTTGGGCAGGCGGATACTGATAGTTGTAATAGACCAGGCCGCCCAACGACTTGCCAGGCCGTTCGCGCTGAATGATTTCCGCGACCGCCTTGTAGAACGTCAGAACTGCCACTGAGTGACTGACTTTGCCATACGGGTCCTTCCCGACCAATTTTGCACACCGCTCGCACGTGCAGAAGCCGCCGCCATCGGTCGGCGAGATCGAGGCCATCCCGCGCGTTGGATAGCGATCCATGATCTCGATCACCCGTTTGGCAAACGTCTCGACCAGACCGGGAGCCGTCATGCAGAAGAACTGCACCTTCCCCTTGCGCACGGCCTCGCCATTGGATGACTTCCACTCCGGATGAGCCTCCATGTCGGCGGGTTGGAGATAGTCATCCCAGGAGTGTCCATAGCCAGTCACCGACGGCGAAAACCCATTGGTCAGGCGCTGCCGCCGCATCCAGCTCAGCGTGGCGGCTTTGGGCCGGCCGGGAGTGTCCGGTTCGGACTCACCAACATAGGCGAGCAGCCGATTGGCGAAGCTGGGCGCACCCCGCAGCGGCTCCGGCAACACGACCCGGATCGAGTCATGACGCGGCACGTCTTCGCCCAATTCACCAGGAAACAACCACCTCGCTCCGACAAACCGCTCCAGAAACTCGTCGGTGCCATTCAACGTGCCGCGACTCGGCACGAACCATGCATCCGGCTTCGCGGACGACGTCACATCGTTGCCCCTGATGACAATATCTTTGCCCCGGCAAGCAATTTCAAAACCATCGTGCGGCAACGAGGCATCCGACACGATACGAATGGCCGGAGTGACTGCCGCGTCAGTGGTGATCTCCAGCGTGACACCGGTTGATCGTCGAATCGTCTGTTGCAAGTCCCTGGCCGCCAACCGTGGTGCCTCAGGTGCGTCGGCAGCATGGTAGATGAAGTGCGTAGCTCGCTGCTTCTCGACGATAGTCACTTCATCGGCGTGGACGTTTGCCAGCAATGCAAAGTACAGAATGAGCGACTTTGCGAGCGGATGGAAGGAGCAACTTTGTCTGGTCGATTTCGTATTGCGATGCGGGTTCATGATGGGTCAGCTTTTCTGGAAGTGATCGCCCCAAGTCAGGGCTGGAGACTGCAACCACAGCAGCATCAGCGTTCGTAGCCAGAGAATCCTAAACCTCGGGCTAGAATCGAGCAACATCCGGGTGAATTTGAAACCTGTTTTCGCTCATCGAGGATCTTGTACCGGAATCTCGTAAGAGTTCCGCCGCTTGCCGACCGACTTTCCAAGTCCCTAAACATCTCGTCCGTTGTGACACGCGTCAGAATTCGTACGAATTCTGCTACATCACAATCCTTAACGGCGTAGCCCGATCCCGCTGATTGTCGCGTCACATCAAGTTGAGAATCGGCTCGCCGTTGTAGATTTGATGCGGTCTGTCGAGGGCGTCTTTCCAGACGGCAGTGGCCGGGATTCCCAGGGCGTGGTAGATGGTCGCGGCAAAATCTTCGGGCTGGTGCGGATGGTGGGCGGGATAGGCTCCCGAGGCATCCGAACTGCCGACGACGTTTCCGCCCCGGACTCCGCCGCCGGCGAAGAAGACCGTTTGCACGGCCCCCCAGTGATTGCGGCCGGGGGCGTGCAGCTTGTTGGCGTCGACCACATTCGGAGTACGACCGAACTCACCGGCCATCACCACCAGGGTCTCGTCCAAAATGCCCCGTTCGTCCAGATCGTCCAGCAGGCCGGAAACCGCACGGTCGGTGGGAGGCAGCAAATACTTCTTCAAATGCACGAAGTTGTTGACGTGCGTGTCCCACCCATCGCAGTTGCCCAGATGGACTTCAACCATGCGGACTCCGGCTTCGACCAATTGCCGCGCCATCAGCAGCGACCAGCCGAACGCGTTCCGGCCGTAGCGGTCGAGCAACTTCGGATCGGCGTTGACGACGTCGAAGGCTTGTTGCACCTTCGTTTTCGTCAGCAGCGAGATCGCATTCTGGCGGTATTGATCGAATCGCTCGACCCGTGCGGTACGGTCCAACCCGCGTCGCTGCTGTTCGACGAGTGCCAGCAGATCCGAACGTTGTGCCAGACGGTTCGAAGAGAGTCCTTCCGGCAGGCTGAGGTGCGGGGCTTGGAAGACCAGCTTCTCCGACTTCATCGGCCCCCGCGCATGATCGAATTCGTAATCGGGATAGGCTCCGTAGGAAACCGTATTGCGAGGCGACGCTTCAATGAACCACGGATCATGTTGCGGCCCCAGCATCCCGGCGTGCTGTCCGGCGAAGATCGGTCCCGTTCGGTGAATCAAGCGTTCGGGCAGCACGACAGCCGGCGGCAGGTTGTTCCGCGGTCCGGCACCATATCCCGCCACGCAGGCGATGGAGGGCCAATCGACACGCCGCGGCTTGACTTCGGTGACCAGTTCCGGGGTGAACGATTTCATCCCGGTCAGCATGACGATGGTCCCCGTCCCATGCTCGTTTTCGGGACTCGTCAGCGACCGCAGCAGGGCCCACTTGTTGCTGCGTTGAGCCAGCAGCGGCAAGTGTTCGGAAATCAGCACGCCCGGCGTCGCCGTCTCAATCGCCTGAAATTCACCGCGAATCCCCAACGGAGCCTGCGGCTTGGGATCGAACGTATCGATCTGGGACGGCCCCCCGGACAGATAGATGTAGATCGCCGACTTGGCCCGCGACCCGGTCGACCGGTCGGTCTCGGCCTCCACCCGCAGGGCCTCGCAGTGATTCATCCCCAAGCCCAGCAACCCAATGGCACCGGCCTGCAAGGCAATCCGCCGAGGGAAAACAGGATGACTCGCCGGAACGGGGCCTTGCGGCATGATCGTCTTCCCCAAGTCTCTGTGGGCTTTGATTTCGTCGGGACTGAAACCCAGCGACGGTAAACACCATTCCTGTCTCACGTTATCCACGCACGGGAGGCAGCAAACCACCATTGGAACAGCGCCAGGATCAGAAGTCAAATTCTCTTTTTGTAGGTGTGTCGTTTCGTCGCTTCCGACTAATTGCAACAAACTCTTGACCTTGCCGGCATGTTTGATAGACTCGATGTCTAGGTTTCGCACAATTGAACGTACTCTGGGCGAATCGCCATTGATGAGCCTTCGCGTGTTTGAAATGGGAGGGCGAGGCTCCCGAATCTTGCCTTTTTAATCACACTCTTAGCCTGCCGTCCTCATTCACGTCCCTCACCCCACCTGACTACCATCTCCTCACGAAGTCGCCTTCGTCAGGTTGAGACCTGAAATTCCTGATGCTGATATCCTCCAAGTTTGAGACGATTGCGTCTCCGTTTGCCTCCCTGGTTCGACGCCTGCTTGCTGACCGAGTTCTTAAACGTCGCCCGCATCGGTGGTGGAATTCCTCCGAGCCGCTGGAGGTGCGATGTCTGCTCTCGGCTGTCATGTCCGCGACGCTCGACAATGGTCAACTGACGGTCACTGACACGGATGCGATCGGCAAGAATAATGTGCTGACGGTCACCGTCGTCGGATCCGACCTGGTCATCAGCGACGCCACCGAACAATTCATCGCGGCACCCGCCGGCGGCACCCTGAGTAATGGTGACCGGACACTGACGATTCCGTTTAACCTGTTGACCTCGGGCCTGAAGATCAATGCAGGTACGGGCAACGATCTGATCTCGATCGCAGCGATCGACGCGGCCTTCAATACCAACCTGACCGTCAACGGCGACGGTGGTAGCGACTCGGTCACATTTCAATCCGGGGCGGTGAATGTGGGCGCCGGCAGTGTGAACGTCACGGCGGAGACTGTCCACGTCAATACGTCACTGATGGCGGGCGGCGCGGTGGATCTGACCAGCACGGGTGATGACACGCTGCTGACGATTGACGCTACGCTCACGGCAGGCGGGAACAGCAAGTTTACCGCCGACAAAATGGTGATCCAGGGCCTCGTGAATGTCGGCTCGCATGTCTTGACGCTCGCCCCGGAGAGCACGCTCGATGCCGGTGATACTGTTGATCTCGGCAGCACCAGCGATCTGGCCGGCAATACGCTGGAACTGTCTGATGAGGAACTGGACCGCATCAGTGCGGCGACGATCATCATCGGCGACACGAAGACCAGTACGATCACAATCAGCGCCACAATTCAACTGACGGCAGACAGCGGCATCCAGGTGGTGACGGGTCGCAACATCCTCTTCAATGTCGGGACAAGCTGGTCGACGAACAACGGGAACTTGACGTTTTTCGCCAACGTCGCGGGAGCCACCGCCGGGGACTTCTACGGAATTGTCGTCAACCACGCCACCATCAGTTCCTCGGGGGCAGGCAACATCCTACTGCAAGCTCAAGGTGGCACCATTCCGTTCGGGCATGGGATCTGGGTCATTGACGGCGGTGTGGTGCAATCGACAGGCACGGGAGCCATCACGCTCGATGGCACGGGTGGCAGCGGCAACGAAAGTGTCGGTGTGCTCATCGACACCTCCACCAACGACGAATCGCGGATCACGTCAGTCAACGGCGACATTACGCTGATCGGACAAGGTGGACTGGGCTCTGAGGGCGCGGGTAACCGTGGCGTCTTTGTGATTGGCCAAGTCCAATCCACGGGGACGGCGCGCATCATCATCAATGGCACCGGTGGCGGGGGGACTAGCGCCGCGCGAGGTGTCGAACTCGCCGGAATCAACAATGCCGTCACGTCCCAATTGGGCGACATTCAGATCACGGGGCAGGGTGGTGCAACCGAGTACGCATTTGGGATCTGGATGCGCTACGGGGCCCGTATTGAGTCCACGGGAACTGCCAAGATCAGCCTCAATGGAACGGGTGGCAACAATGGTGGCAAAGATTTCGGCGTGATCCTTGCCGGGTTTGGTGGCTTGGGGGCGACCATCGCGTCGGTGAATGGTGATATCTCGATTATCGGGATGGGGGGAGATTCGACCACTGGCAGCTATTCGCCAGGTGTCGGGTTCTACCAGGGAAGCGAAGTGATCTCGTCAGGCACCGCTGCCATTACCATCGATGGAACAGGTGGCGCGGGGACAGCCAGTGGTTACGGCGTGGAGATCGCTGACGCCGGGACGAACGTCACATCAGAACGTGGCGACATCACGATCACAGGGCGCGGTGGCTCGTCCGATCCCTCCGATTACACCCACAATCTGGGAGTCCTGGTCGGCCATGAAGCAGTGGTGAGATCTACGGGCACGTCCGCCGACGCTGCGCGGATCACGATCCATGGAACCGGCGGTTTTGGTGGCGGACTGGACGTCGGCGTCTGGATGTTTCACAGCAGCAGCGTCTCGTCTGCCGTTGGGGAAATCTCGATTGCCGGACAGTCGGGAACAGGGCCGGGTTCCAATAATCATGGCGTGCTTCTCGAAAGCGGCGCCACCATCGTGTCGACCGATTCCGCACCGATCACCATTGAGGGCACCGGAAGGGGGACTGGTGGTGTGAGTGTGGGTGTGTACCTGGTCGAGCCGAATTCCGGCATCAAGTCTGTGAACGGGGATATCAATATTACCGGCGAGGCTGGTGATGGCAGCGGCCACGCCAATATCGGTGTGACTATCGATCTGGGCGGCTACATTGAATCGACCGGGACTGCTGCCATCACAATCCACGGAACGGGTGGTGACGGTTGGACCTCCAACCACGGCGTGCGGGTCTATGGCGTGGAGTCGTTCATCAAGTCGGCAGTCGGCGATATCGACGTGACGGGGATCGGCGGAGCAGGGACCGATCGCACCAACACTGGCGTTGACCTCCAGGCAGGGGGCACGATTGTCTCGACGGGAACCGCGAAGATTCATATCACGGGCACGGCGGGGACTGGACTCTTCGAACCCGCGCTCGGAGTCGGCCAAGTCGGTGTCTGGTTCCTGGATGCGGGGTCGGGAATCCTCGCCCATGATGGTGATATTGAAATCATCGGAATTGGAGGCGGTAGCCCGGCCAGCGGTGGTAACCACGGAGTCGCGTTCCAGAGTGGTTCGATTGCCACTTCCGGCGCAGCGAAGGTCCTGATCACTGGAACGCCCGGAGTTGGTGATGCCAGTTTTGGGATTCAACTGCAATCAGAGGCCGGTAACACGGTCATTGATGTGTCCGCCGGAACCGGCACCATCTCGCTCGTGGGAGATGCCATTCACTTCGATTCCATTTCTCATCCCACGCTGGTCAATGCCGGAAATCAGGTCTTAATCATTCATCCGAAGACTCCTGGCACGGCAATCAATCTGGGAGCGAATGACGCCAGTGAAGTGCTCGGTCTCGACAACGAGGAACTCCAACGCATCGTCGCCAGGACACTGATCATCGGAGACCAAACCGCCGGTGATATCAACCTGAGCTCTGATATTACGATGTTTTTACCGACTAATATTCAATTAGTGACGGGGGGAAGTATTTCGCTTCTTGGCGGCACTCTTAATACGAGTAATACAACTGGCGGAAAATTACTGCTGGATTCCGGTGCCGGTGTCGTGAATCCCGTCCACGCGGGGCTGGATGTCAATGCTCTGACGACGATCCTGGCTGGAGATCTGCTGATCGCCGTTAACGGGACCGCCGTGGATAGTGGATACACCCAACTTAGAGTGATGGGCGGCGTAAACTTGAACGGCGTTCCACTGCAGCTCGCCGGCAGTCATATCCCAAATCTTCTGGAGAGCTTTGTCATCGTCCGGATTGATAGTGGCGATGCCGTGGTCGGTGAATTCGATGGCCTCGCTGAAGGCACGATTTTCAACTTCAACGGCCGCAGTCTGCGAATCAACTATGCGGTCGGTAACGGCAACGATGTTGTCTTGACGACGGTGAATTTGCCTCCGGTGGCCGTCGATGGCGCATTGGCCGCGACCGAGGATGCGCTTGCCAGCGGGACACTGACAGCGACCGATGTTGATTCCTCTTCGCTGACCTACAGTGTTGCCACGCCCCCCGAACACGGGACCTTGGTCATCACGAATTCTGCGAGTGGAACGTACACTTACACTCCCGAGGCAGATTACAATGGCTCGGACAGCTTCACGTTCACAGCAACTGACGGCTTGCTGGACAGCTCCGTGGGGACGATTTCGATTACAGTGGCGGCCGTCAACGATACGCCGCAACTGAGTCTGAATGGCGAATCTGTGAACTTCAGCGCGAAGGCAGCTCGAAAGGACGGACCGACTACCGTCTTGCCACAACTGACGATCAGTGACATTGATCAGACTGCTACGGCCGCCTTGGGGGGCGGAAGTCTTACAGTCAGCATCGATCTGTCAGCCAAGTTCAAAAAAAAGAAAATCAAACTGCATGACAGCATCCCTCAGTTGTCAGGTCAGTCCCCGCTGGGAACCTCGCCGCTACGCGGTTTCCAGAATGGCCGCCTAGTCTACACCGTGGATCTGGATGCCAGCACGACCATTGCCGATGTCCAGTCCTTCCTGCGGAGCATCACGTTTTCTACTAAGGGGCCGGGCCTGAAGCTGACACCCCGCATTCTCCAGGTACAGCTCACCGATGCCGCTGGAGCCACCAGCAACATTCTGCAGCAGACGATCAACGTCACGAAGTAGCCTTCACGTGGAACGTGAAGGCTACAATGCCCCTCAACCCACCGTTGAAACGGTGGGCTAGTGCGTTTGTAAGTGTGTTTTGTCAGAAAGGTGTAAGTCCTTTTCAAGTAGACGCTCTCCGGCTTGTAGCCGTCCGAAACTGCGTCGCCGCGAGGCGGGGTGGGGAGCATCGGGAGGCGAACGGCC
>CAMAVF010000261.1 GCA_945861445.1 Planctomicrobium piriforme
CCGACGCTAGCAGCGTCGGCCACGGAATCCCGGGGCTTATGCCGCCGGGCTCGCCTACTTTTCTGTCTTGCGCACCGATTAGAAACTACTTCTTCTCCGCCGCTGGTTTCTCTTCCGCGGGCTTGTCGTCGGCCGGTTTTTCCTCGTCAGACTTGGCCTCGGGCTTCTTCCCTTCGGCCTTCTTTTCGTCATCGTGATCATCATGATCCTTGTGAGCATCAGCCTTCTTTTCGTCGTGCCCGTGTCCTTCATGATGAGCGGCTTCGGCCTCGGAGGCCGCCTTTTTGGCGTCGAATTCCACCGCGATCTTTTCGTGCGTTTGGTCTTTGATCTTCAGACTCGTCAGGGTGGCCTTAAAGGCTTTCGCGCCAATTAACCTGTCGCTGGTGGCGACGAAGCCGTCCTGCTGCTTCTCGGCATCGGCGGGAGCCAGCTTCAAGGTCAGCGGTTCGGTCGCGTGGGGCAGGGTGACCACCAGTTCGAGATCTCCCTGATCGACAGTCAGCGGGTGTTCCGCTTCGCCGTCCAAAACATAGGCTTCGACCTTGCCAGCCTCGGCATCGACGACCAATTCAATCTGGGCCACGTGTTCGCCCAGCATCGTCAGACTGCCATGATGGGGCGCATGGTGAGGATGTTCGTGACCGTGATCATGGCCGTGATCATGTTCCTTCTTCCCGGCGTCGGGACGCTCTCTTTTGACTTCCTCGGCCGTCTTGAAGCCATCATTCCCGCCCTGGCAACCGACCAGAGCACAGTAGGTCGTCAAACACGAGATCGTCGCCCAGTTTCGGAACAGTCTCATCATGGCTCCTCGTTAGATAATCGTGACGTTTTATCCGAATGCCACGCCGCTGGATTTTCCGTACTAGGTGCCAGCCACCGCAGCAAATTGACCGGGATGCAATCATATTGCAACAATTGCGACTCCGCCATCGGGATCGTCGTTCAAATCTGTGATTCTTTTCCACGGCTTTTCCGGCCAGAACAGGGCGGGTATCATCCAAATTCGTCCCCGCACCCATGAATGACCGCATGCCTGCCTTGTCTCCTCTGCCGATTGATGCCGTCATTCCCCAGCTACTGGCCGCTCTGCAACACGCTCCGAATGTCGTCCTGCAAGCCCCCACCGGAGCCGGAAAGACAACTCGCGTTCCGCCAGCCCTGCTGGACACGGGACTGGCCGGCAAGGGACAAATTCTGTTACTCGAACCGCGGCGGCTGGCTGCGCGGGCGGCTGCCCGCCGCATGGCATTCGAACGGGGCACGACACTGGGTGAGGAAATCGGGTATCAAGTTCGTTTCGATCAGCGCTGCACGCCACAAACGCGACTCCTGGCAATGACCGACGGGATTCTGCTACGCCGACTGCAGGAAGATCCATTTCTGGAATCGGTCGCGGCCATTCTGTTCGATGAATTCCACGAACGCAGCCTCAATCTGGACCTGACGCTGGCCATGGCACGCCGCGTTCAACAAACAGTGCGTCCCGACCTGAAACTGATCGTCATGTCGGCCACGCTCGCTGCGGGCCCTGTTGCCAAGTATCTCGGCGATTGCCCGATCATCACCAGCGAAGGGCGGCTGTATCCCGTCGAAATCCGTTACCGCCCCGCCATCACTACGCAGCCGATGGTCGATCAAGTGGTCTCCGCCGTGGATGATCTGATGACGTCCACCGCTGGCGATTTGCTTGTTTTTCTGCCCGGCGTGCGTGAAATCCAGCAGGCGAGTGACCGTCTGGCCGCCATCGCCGCCCAGGCACGGGCCATCGTCCTGCCGCTGTACGGCGATTTGTCACCCGAACAACAGGACCGAGTCCTCGGCCCCCAATCGCAACGCAAGATCGTGCTGGCGACAAACGTCGCCGAGACCTCGGTCACGATTGACGGCATCACCGGCGTCATCGACAGCGGACAGGTCCGGCAGATGCAGTTCGATCCCGGATCGGGTCTCGACCGGCTGATCCTGACCAAGATCTCGCAAGCGTCGTCCGATCAGCGAGCGGGCCGGGCCGGGCGAACTCAGCCCGGGGTCTGTCTGCGACTGTGGCTGGAACGCGAACAACGGGGGCTGGCAGCCGAAACCGAACCGGAAATTCGCCGTGTGGACCTGGCTGGGCCGGTCCTGGAACTGCTGTGCTGGGGCGAAAGCGATGTTGCGGACTTTCCCTGGTTCGAAGTTCCACGCCCCGAAGCGATCGCCCAGGCACTGTCGTTGCTCACCAGCCTGGGGGCCATCGAGCAGGGACAGCCCACGGACCTCGGCCGTCAGATGGTGCAACTGCCGGTTCACCCGCGACTCGCTCGCTTGTTGATCGCCGGACACCGTCAAAGAGTTCCCGATCGAGCCGCCTGGATGGCCGCCTTGCTGACCGAACGGGATCCCTTTGAGCGTTCGGACCAACCACGAAAACCGGGTTCACTGGGCCCCGCCCATTATTCATTTTCGGATGTCCTGGATCGCGTGCAAGCGCTGGAAGAATTCAACATCCACGGACGTGCTGATACGACCGCGGGACGCCTACACTCCGGCGCAGCCCGCTTCTTGCAGCAGGCCCAGCAGCAGTTATGTCTGTTAGTGAACGATAGCGGCCGAAGTTTTCCCGCGACTCGTTCCGAAAAAGTACAACCTCAGCCGGGATGGAAGCGGGACGAGGCCGTATTGAAAGCACTCCTGACAGCGTTTCCCGATCGTGTCGCTCGCCGCCGTGAACCCCTCAGCCGCAAAGGAGTCATGGTTGGCGGACGCGGCGTGCGTCTCGCTGATTCGAGTCTCGTCTTGCAACCGGAACTGTTCCTATGCGTCGATACAGATGCAGGGCAGGGGGAGATCTTCGTCCGGCAGGCCTCGGGGATCGAACGTGATTGGTTGCCTGCTGAACACATTACCGTCACGATCGATGTCACGTTTGATGCGGCTCAAGAAAAGATCCTCGCGCAACGCCGTACACGCTATCTTGACCTGATTTTAGACGAGGCAACGACGATTCCACCGCCCGACTGTAATGTCAGCGACATCCTGGTCGCCGCCGCGCGAACGAACCTCGACCGAGCCGTTCCCTGGAACGATCCCACCGTGAGTTCGTTCATCACACGCGTTCGATGCTTAAAGTCTTGGATCCCTGATTGTGACTTGCCAGCGTTTGAGAGCGTGACTCTAGAAAACCTGTTGCCCCAGCTCTGTTCCGGTTGTCGCTCCTTCGCCGATCTGCATCGAGCCCCTTGGGCAGCAGTCCTGCGAGCCAGCCTGACTTATCCGCAGCAACAATTGCTCGACAGAGAAGCCCCCGAGCGAATTCGCGTCCCCAGTGGCAGTCAGATTGTCGTTCACTATGAAGTCGACAGACAGCCCGTGCTGGCCGTCCGCATTCAGGAGCTATTTGGCCTGGCCGAAACGCCGCGTATCGCTGCCGGCCGGATCCCAGTCGTCCTGCATTTACTCGGCCCCAACTATCGGCCGCAACAGATCACCGACGACCTGAACTCTTTCTGGAACAACACCTATCCCGATGTCCGGAAGGAACTCAAACGCAGGTATCCGAAACATTCCTGGCCGGAGGATCCGTGGACCGCTACGCCTGAAAGAAAGCCTGGGAGGAAGACCCGAGATTAGAAGGGCGGGGGGAGCGCGTCATCTTCGGAATATTGAGATTCCGCCACCATGCGGTCAAACAGACTGTCGATCCGCAATTCCCTCGACCATCGCCGCAAATACTCGTGATCGAGTGTCGCAGCTTGGATTTCGTAGATCTGCAGTGCATCGCCAAATTGCTTCTCACTTCCACCAGACCGCTGTGCCCAGTCCAATTTGGACAAGATCGTGTCTTCGGGGGAAGCGACAAACAAATCGATATTGCCCAACCGAGACAGGCTCTTTCTGGAAAATCGCGATTGATCGAATGGCGAGTCGGTCAAGAGCCAGAAATCGACTTTGTCACCGTCGAAGACGTCCAACAGATTAAACATGCGCTTGCGTTCCACTGCGTCACGCATCGCTGATGTGCTGAGATAGTATTCAGGTGCGGGAAACGCCGCGGCCAGCGGCTCGATCTGTGCCAGATTCAGTTCCACAATCAGATCAACATCGTGAGTGGCGCGGGGTACTCCATGCAAGCTCGAAGCCCACGATCCGGTCAACATCGACTCGATTCCCAGACGCCCCAAAACGTCGAGAACTTTGATCAATAATTCCTGTTGTGGCACTTTTCGAGCTGCTTTAGAAAGAGTTTGTGAAATTCCGGTTCGCTCAAATCAGGGAATCGTTGTCGCAACCCATCGCGCGCTGCCAGCCGGGCCAATTCGGAAAGCTCGATCGCCTTCTGCAATCGCTGCTCGGGCGACATCTTCCGGATGACATCCAGGTAAAGCTGGTGATTCGGTCGAGGTTTGAGATTCATGATCGAGGACCTCACTTTTCTGGCGACTGACCCAAATTGGCCTGCAAGGTCACGAAGGGCAGGGCGGCGTTCAAGCTCCCGGAGCGAAATCCCTCCAGATCGATGGTGACAAACCGAAAACCCAGCGACCGCAAATGGTCGGTGATTTCCGCACGCAGTTCCGTCGCAACCAATCGCGGCAGCTCTTCAATTGCGACTTCAATCCGAGCCAGGTCGTGAGCTTCATGACGCACACGCAGCTCGCGAATCCCCAATCGTTGACGCAAGAACTGCTCGGCCGCATCGACACGGCGCACGCGCTCGGGGGTCACTTCCAAACCGTATGCAATGCGACTCGACAGGCAAGGGCTGGCAGGTTTATCCCATGCGGGCAGGTCCCAATGCCGGGCCAATTCACGGACTTCCACCTTCGTCAGCCCCACTTCGATCAGCGGACTGCGGACCGTGTGTTCTTTCGCCGCCTGCATTCCGGGACGGTAGTCGCCTTGATCGTCCACGTTGGCACCGTTGACGATCACATCGACTCCCAGGCGTTCTGTGATTCCTTCCAGTTGGGTGTAGAGCTCCGTTTTACAGTGATAGCAGCGATCTCCGGCGTTTCGCAGGTAGTCGGGATTCGAGAACTCGGTCGTGTACAGGATCTCGTGTCGAATCCCAATTCGCAGGGCGAGTTCCCGGGCGGAATCGAGCTCTCCGGCAGCCAGACTGTCACTCACCGCGGTGGCCGCGACTGCCCGATCTCCGCAGGCCAGTTGCGCAGCCTGTGCCACAACCGTACTGTCGACCCCTGCCGAGAACGCCACAGCCACGCGCCCATACCCGGCGAGCACCCTGAGCAGCGCATCCCGTTTAATCAGCAGTGAATCGGACAGGGTGAAGGGCATGTTATTTTGTCACAACCTTTTTTGCAGTAGTATGTTACACTGGAATACTGTGTACTGAATGGGGCGAAAACCAACTACCTGGAGGGATTCATTTTCAGTTCAACATGCTGGGATGATTCCCCATTCGACCTTTGCTGTCAGTAGTTGCACAGCATATATTATCAAGAACTGCTGTCATGGATGTAGATTGTGTCGAATCTTCAAAGTGGCGGCAGGGTTAAACATCTAGCTCAGACAGCATCGTAGTGAGTGTCCAGAATACAGGGAAATGTCCCATGCGTAAGTTGACGTGGTTCAGTCTGGTGTTGGCATACGGCATGTTGTGGGGCGGTGCTGTGCTGCCGGTCGGCGCGGCGATTACTCCGGATCAACGCAAGGAATTGGGTGAAATCCGCAAAGAAATCGGGAAAGTCGCCGGGCACGTGACCAAGAAGGAATTCGACGAAGCTCGGAAAATCCTCAACGATGCCCAGGAGAAGATCTCGAAGATCGCCAGTGACGCCAAGGTGATGGAGACCGACAAGACTCTGGCTCCCATCTTACTTCAGATCGAAAAGCAGCGGGCGACCCTGGATAAGAAGGCTGCCGGAGCAGGGCAGGGGGGCATCAATTTCGATAAGGAAGTTGCCCCCATTCTGGCCGCCAAATGTGCCAATTGCCATAACGACGAACGCTCCTCGGGGGGCTTGAAACTCGACTCGTTCGCCGGCTTGGAGGCCGGTGGAACGAACAAGTCGCTGATTGTCGCGGGACAGTCGGCCCGCAGCCTGCTGGTGGCGAGACTGACCGCTAATGGTCCCGCCCGCATGCCCAAGGCCCCGCAACCCGCCCTGTCTGCGGTGGAAATCGCTGCGATCACTTCCTGGGTCAATCAGGGCGCGAAGTACGAAGGGGACAAGGCCAAGAAATTCCAAGCCGCTGCGGCGGGTGGGCCACGTCCCAATAATCTGCCTCCCCCGGCAATTGCGCGAGCCAACGGGAATGAGAAAGTTTCCTTCAAGAATGACATCGCGCCGTTCATGGTGAACCTGTGCGTCGGTTGCCACAGTGGTAACAACCCCCGCGGCGGCCTGTCACTCGTCACATTCGAAGGACTGATGAAGGGTGGGGCCAGTGGCCGCGTCATTCTGCCCGGCAATTTAGAGGGAAGCCGGTTGTGGCGTCTGGTGGGTGGGCTGGAACTCCCCCGCATGCCGCAAGGCCAAGCCCGCATCACGCGCACGAACTACGAAAACTTGAAGGTCTGGCTGGAAGAAGGTGCCAAGTTCGACGGTCCTGATCCCAAGCAACCGCTGCGACAGATTGTTCCCACGGAAGAACAGATTTTGGCCGCCAAGCTGAGCAAGCTGACGCCCGAAGAATTCGTCGCCATGCGCAAGGAGAAATCCGAAGATCAGTGGAAGCGGTCCAATTCCAAGGAAACGGCCTCGACAGTCGAAAGTGCTGACTTCCTGGTGATGGGAAATGCCAGCGAAGACCGGTTGAAGGAAGTTCTGGGCTGGGCTGACGAACATGCCAAGACGCTGCGTGCCGCTTTCGGTGCCAAGACCGATGAGATCTGGAAGGGTAAGCTGGCCATCTTCGTCTTCAAGGATCGCTTCAGCTTCGAAGAATTCCCCCGCGTGATTGAATCGGCAGAAATTCCTCGTGACACCGTCGGTCTGGCGCGCGTCGTCCCCAGTTTTGACGAAGCCTACATCTGTGTGGAAGACATCGGCGACCAGGTTACGGCAGAATCGCCGGGGATGAAGCTGAGCGTCATTGACCAGCTTACCGGCGCCTACCTCAAGCGATCCGGCGACAAGATTCCCGACTGGCTGATTCGCGGTTTGGGTTTGGCATTGGCTTCGAAGGACGACAAGAAGAACGAATTCATCCAGGCCCAGCCGGCAATGGCAATCGAATCGCTCAAGGGCTTGGAGAGTCCCGAACAAGTTTTCGAGAAGGGGAAATTCTCATCGGCAGACTTGGGGCCGATCGGCTTCACGCTGGTCCAGCACATGCTGGCCGCAGGCGGGCCGAGCAAGCTCGGAATGCTGATCGACAAGCTGCAGTCAGGTGCCGAATTGGCGCCCGCCTTGAAGGACGTTTACAACGCCGATCTGAAAACATTGGGGATGTCCTACGGGAGCATGCTGGGGTCGCGTAAGCCAGCGAAGGTTAAGAAGAAGTGATTGATTCCGTTCCCGATGTGGTAGTGGTGGGTGGTGGAGTCATCGGGCTGTCGATCGCCTACTTTCTTTCCCAGCGCGGTGCGACGGTGACCGTGTTGGATCAGAACCAACCGGGGCAGGAAGCATCGTGGGCCGGAGCAGGGATGTTGCCACCCGGCAATCTGCCAGGCGCTCGTTCTGCGTCCGCTCAACTCCGCGCCTACAGCCATCAACGGTGGCGGTCCCTCAGCCAGGAACTCCGCGAACTGACGGGAATCGACAACGGCTACCTGGAATCGGGAGGTCTGGAAGTCGGGTACGCGGGGGAAGGGGACCGGTTGCAGGCAGAAGCGAACGAGTGGATCGCGGAAGGGGTCCCGCTCGAACAGTTGACCGCCGCCGATCTGCAGCGTTGCGAGCCGGCCCTCAGCCCCGAAATCCGACAGGGGTATCGTTTGCCCGGGTTCGCTCAGGTCCGCAACCCACGGCACCTGAAAGCCCTGATCCTGGCGTGTGAGATGCGGCACGTGCGAATCGTCGCAGGCGCCCCGGTCATGCAGTTTGATACGGAAGCGAATTCGACGACAGGAAGTCGCATCCTGGCTGCTCGGACTGCAAATGAACATTTTCCTGCCAGCCAGTTCGTGATCGCCAGCGGCGCCTGGACAGGGGGCCTGACCCGGCAACTTCAAGTGGAAATCCCCGTGCGACCGGTGCGTGGTCAGATCGTGCTGCTGTCCGCTGTGCCGCTGCCGTTCAAACACATCATAAATAACGCCAGCCGCTATCTCGTCCCCCGCGCCGACGGACGCATCTTGATCGGGGCCACAGAAGAAGAAACTGGGTTCGAGAAACGGAACACGGTCGAAGGAGTCGCTGCACTCCTGCAGTTCGCCCAGCGGTTGGTTCCCGAGTTGGCGCAGGCCAGGCTGGAACGAACATGGTCCGGCTTGCGGCCGGGATCTCCGAGCGGCAATCCCTTCTTGTCGCGGCTGCCGAGACACTCCAATGGATACGTGGCCGCCGGTCATTTCAGGGCAGGGCTGCAGCTTTCCGTCGCCACCGGGGAACTGATGGCTCAGTTGATCACTACCGGATCGACAGACCTGAATCTCGAAGAATTCCGGATCAAGTCGTAGCCCGACTCTGGAGAGAAGGATCACATCGTGCGAGCAGTCGTCCAGCGCGTTTCTCGAGCCAAGGTGACCGTCGATGGTGAAATCACCGGCGAGATCGCGTGCGGATTCGTGGTCCTGTTAGGCGTCGCGGAAGGTGATACTCAAACGGACGTCATCTATATGGCCCAGAAGATCGTTGGACTGCGAGTCTTCGAAGATCCCGACGGCAAGATGAACCTCGGACTGGCCGATGTCGGCGGCGGGATGCTCGTCGTCAGCCAATTCACCTTGTTGGGCGATACTCGCAAGGGACGCCGGCCCAGTTTCATCGCCGCGGCCCGTCCGGAAGTCGCCGATGCCTTGTACCGCAGCCTGATTGCGGAAGTTCAAGGGCAGGGGATCCAGGTCGCGACCGGCCGGTTCCAGACCCACATGGACGTGGAATTGGTCAATGACGGTCCAGTGACACTACTGATCGACAGCCGCAAGGAGTTCTAACTGCATTCGAAATCGACACATGCTGATGCCGCAGTGTCTTTTGGCCGTGCTTTTTGCCGTTCCAAAACTGGTCTTCATCCCGGCGGGGTCGACAAGGTATATTTCCGGCACTCAAGTCGGAACTTGTTTCAACAGGCAGGGATGCCATGAATGCGTTTGATCTCTTTATTTGTGTGATTCTGCTCTTCACCACGATTCGCGGTGCGGCGAAGGGGGTCGCCTGGCAATTGGCCGGCATCGGGGCCCTCGTGCTGTGCTTCATGTTCGCGACACCCCTCTCGTTGACGCTCGCGCCGATGATCAAGCTCGCGCCGCCCCTCAATCGCTGGGTGGCCATGCTGGGGATTTATCTCGTCTTTTCTTTTGGAACATTTGCGATTGCCCGCGGTTTCCGCGAAGCCCTGGAAAAGGCCAAGTTCGTGGAATTTGACCGCCACATGGGGGCCCTGTTCGGTCTGTTCAAGGGAGCCCTGATCGCGTTGGTCATCACGTTCTTCTCGGTCGCCATGTCGCAGCAGGCACGAGAATATATCCTGAAGACTTACACCGGCTACGCTGCCGCCCACATCATGAATGCCCTCGATCCAATCATGCCCAAGGAATTGCACGCCATTCTGGAACCCTATATCCACGGACTCGACGCGGTCGATCCCAAGTTGGAACGTGATCGCGAAGACTTTCACAACGAGTTGGAAGTGGATGCCAACGGCGATCCACTGGCCACGCCTCGCAATTCTCGAACAGGCTACCGGCCGGCGACGGACGAGAGCGAAGACGGGACGCCCCGCGATCCCTTTCAAGCCGACGCCGGTCAGGATGACTCACCGTTGAATGACCCGAACGCGCCACCGACGACCGCACCCACATTTCTGGAAGAAGCCGAGCAACTGTTGCGACGGATTCCGGGCCTGGCTGCCAAAGTCGCTCCGGCTGTCAAACAGCAAGTCGTGAAGGCGATGCAAAACACGCTCAGCGAACATCGCGACGAGCTGGTCGACCAATTGAAGCAAGCCCCCAGTCCCGAACATGTCAGCAGTGTTGCCCGAGCCTGGCAGAATGGCCGTCCCACCCGCAAACCGATCATCAATCCGATCAGCGACGACGATGCCCCCGATGAAGGATTCAGCGATCGTCCGATCACGAATCGTCCCATTGCTGGCCGGCCGCAACCCCAGATTCCGGGCCGCGGTCCGCTCAACTCGCCCGAGCGGCTAATCGATGACGAAGATCTGCGTCCACAACGCCAGGAACTGCTGCAGGGGATCGCTCGCGTCTTCTCGAGCCAACCCGGCCAACAGGCCCGCAAGATGACCGAAATCGAAACCGTGCTGCTCGGCCTGCCCGACCCGATTGCCATCGGAGCCTTGAGCGACTGGCTGTCCGATCTGCGAGG
>CAMAVF010000262.1 GCA_945861445.1 Planctomicrobium piriforme
TGCTCCGAATGATGATCAGCCACACGCATACTCGCCTCCATACTCCGAAGATCCATGATCCATGCCCGATTGGCTGGATCGTATGGAGTCTGGGTAGATGGCGCAAGTCAGGGTAGTGGCGCGCGACTAATTTTTGTGGTTGGTATTAATCCCGCTGAGTTTCCCCAAAAACTGTCCGCAGGGGATTGATCAAGGCCCAGAAGATGGCCGCGGCCAAGTACAAAGCCACAAACACGAAGATCACGAGACCCCACTGATCTTTCGTCGGACCCAGGAGCCAGGGCACAATCATGGACAACAGTGCGGCGCCGAAATTGCCCGCCATGTTCATAAACCCAAACACCATGGCGACCGACCTGCCCGAGATATCCATCGTGACGGTGTAACCCGCCGGACCGCCGACCCCCGCGAAGAATGCGCCCAGCGTCATCAGATTCGTTACCAGCAGGGCTGCCGTGGGGTCGGATCCGGACACCAGAAATGTTCCCGCAAAGCACACGGCCACCGCCAACATGGCGACAATCGCAAGCCCCTGCCGGGCCAATCGCGCGCTGCCTGTGCGATACAAGATCCAGTCCGACACTGCCCCTCCCACGAGCGCTCCAATCAAGAATCCGGCAAACGTGCAGCCAGTCGCCCACCCCGATTGATCGACATTGAAATGCCGCGTTTCCTGCAAGTAGGTCGCGTACCAGGTGGCAAAGAAAATGTATCCGGCCGCTCGACAGAATTGCTGCCCGCAGATCAGCCACAGCACGGGGCTGCTGATCAGTTTCCACCACGAAAACTCACCCGCGCCCACTTGCTGCTGATGCGGAATGGGGAGTTCAGCAATCTCAGTGGGACTCAGCCGCGAAAACTCTCGGGGGTTATCGCGAAACCAGAAGTAGAAGCCAATCGCCCAGACAAATCCCGGAATTGCCAGAGCCCAGAAAAAACCCGCCAGAGAGAAGGCTCGCAGGAATGAGCCCGTGGTCACGGCATTCAACACGCCCCCGATCTGCATGCTGGCAGCAATCAGGCCAGTCGCCCGTCCGCGCAACGACTGCGGAAACCACAGCGACATAACCTCGGCAATACACGGCAACGCTGCTGCCTGGCCAAACCCGGCGACGACGCGGGCCGCACACAGCATCCAGAACGAATTCGTCACACCGGTCAGACCGGTCGCCAGTGACCATGTCAGACAGAAGGCGGTCAGGCCGAATCGCGGACCCCAGCGATGACCCAGCCAGGCAGTCGGCACCTGAAACAGCGCATAGCTCCAGAAAAAACAGCTCTGCAGCACTCCCATGTCGTCTTTGGTCAGGTGCATCTGAGCGCGGATCGTGCTCTCAGCAACTCCCAGATTCCGCTGAAAATACGAGACCGCAGCCAACGCACACAACCAAAACAAGACCAGCGTTCGAATGCGTAGATTCATTGGTGGCCCTTGAAAATCGGCTACCAGCCTGTTGAAACAGGTGTCTGGAACTCTCCGAACGTCGAAAAAACGCTCGACTCCGTGTGGTTGGCAAAGTTCCAGACACCTGTTTCAACAGGCTGCTATGTGGGTGGTGTCGTGAGCGCGCGACCGGACGCGTGCTCGGGCTGACGCAGTCGTCGCACGACCTGCTGCAGAAACTCGAAGAAGAACGCCAGTCCGCAGCCGAACAACAGCCCCAGACCGGTGCCGATCGCCCACGTCATGTTTCGCCGCGGCTCAACGGGCGTCGTCGGCAGTGTGGCATTGGAGATGCGCTGGGTCGGGGGTGACTGCAAATTGATGATGTCGCGCTGTAACCGGACCGACTCTTGTTCCAGTGACAGCTCCTGCTGCAGAAACTGTGCCCGGCTTAGTTGCTTGACCGCCAGCAGGGTCTCGTTCTGATCCGCCTTGGCCGGAGTCTGCTCCAGACTGCGGAGTTCCGCGGAGATCCGTTGCTTCTCGTTCGCGATCATCTCCAGCCGTTGTTGCAGGACAGCCCGCTCGGCGGAATACAGCGTCTTGTGATACTCGACGAACTCAACGAGCACCGCGTTCAGAAAGTCCCGCGCGGCTTCAGGCGACGCGGCGCGTGAGGCAATCGTCAGGAGCTCGTCGGCCCCGCGTTCGAATGCCGCGTCAGACACATACGCACCGCCGAACTTCTGGCCGAGAGGAGAATGGGCCGCGTATTCCCGAGAAACTCGCAAGGCCGCCACCGGGGCCGCTTCCAGCAGGACGTCTTGTTGATCTTTGGTGGGAGTGATGGGCAAGCTGACCCGGTTATGGCCGATCTTCACCACACCGCGACTTTCGTAACGCACGATGGCTCGGGAAAGCGTCCAGTAAGTGGCCAGCCAGACGATGATCAGCCCCGCCACGATCCACAGCCAGCGACGCACCAGAATGACTGCCAGGTCAACCAGACCGAACTCTTCATGAGGCAGATACACCACCGGCCCTTCCGCAAAGCGGATGGGGCGAGTTTCGTCAACCGCTTCGGTCATGGACGCTCCCACTCCAATAAACGCCAGCCTGGCTAGCAGCCTGTTGAAACAGGTGTCTGGAACTCTCCGAACGTCGAAAAAACGCTCGATTCCGTGTGGTTGGCAAAGTTCCAGACACCTGTTTCAACAGGCTGCTAGAGTCCCTCTCATCGAACGTGCAATCTGAAGAGGCAACTTCACGTAGTATTTGTAGTTGGTACAGAATTCACAACTCACTGTCGTGAGATGGGCAAACGTGTGCATCATTTCTGCCACTCAAACGCGTGGCGTGGGATGTGCCTCTGGCCCGACCGAGGCCCGCAATTATGAGGCTTGATGCGGTACAAAAGCCGCACGAACGTCGCGCAGCGCATGGCCGCGTCGCCCCAGAAGATGGCTCCTGGACGAAGACCTTTCGTAAAAGGTCGCTAAGTAGACTGCTACCTGGAGGTTACGGGCCACGGACGGACCAGAGGTCCATCCCACAACGTTTGAGTGCATTTCACTCGGCCGCAGACGCAATCGGACTCACATCGACCGAGACTTCCATTGCGTGCTTGCCGCCGCCGGTGAAGACGCCCTGAATCGGGCAAACGTCGCTGTAGTCCCGGCCCCAACCGACTGTAACATGGCGCAGATGCGGGATTACATTGTTGGTGGGATCGAGATCAACCCAGCCGATACCGGGACAAAAGATCGACAGCCAGGCATGGGAGGCATCGGCCCCCACCAGCTTGGGCTGGCCCGGAGGAGGATCAGTCATGAGATAGCCGCTGACATAGCGGGCCGCCAGGCCCAGGCTTCTCAGGCAGGTAATCTGCAGATGGGCAAAATCCTGGCACACCCCGCAGCGTCGCTGCATGACTTCTGCCGTGGAGGTGGTCACGGCAGTGGAGGCGGGCACGTACTTGAAATCCGCATGGATGCGACTCATCAGATCGATTGCGGCATCCAGAATCGGTCGATCCGGCTGGAAGCTCGCCGCGGCATAGTCCAACGCCTGAGGCAGATAATGAACGTACCAGGACTCGAAACAGAACTGCGCGGCCAGACGCAATTCCAGGGTGGAGGCTGCTGCCAGTTGATCGCGGACCGTCTCCCAGCTCGGTGTTAACTGTGATCCAACCGCGGAATGCGGAATGACGGCCACTTTGCTACGCCCGGTGATCGACAGCTCCTTGTGCGGCTCTTCGATCGAGAAATACCAGACCTCGTTCCCAAAGATATCCGTCCAGCAACGGCGGATGAACGGTTCCGGTGAGATTTCCAGTTCGAAATCGGCACACGACTGCCACGGCGTCGGGCGCGGTGTCAAATGAATCTGGTTCTGGCAGAGCGCGACGGAATCCGAATACGAATACGTCGTGGTATGTCTGACTGAGTATTGCATGCGCGTTACCTATTGTCGGATGTCACCAGCGTATCGAGCTGACGCGCGAGTGCCGTATGGGTCAGGTAAGTATGCGTAATGCTATCCGACAGCGATCGCAAGTCGGTGGCCACCTGCTCCAGGAAGTCATCGAGCAACACGCGGTCTTCCAACCCATTCACCGAGCAAAAGGCCTCGACATCGACCAGTCGCAACGCCGCCTGGGCAGCCAGCATCAGTTTTTGCTGAGGGCTGCGAGCAAACTCACCCCGATCACGACTGAGATTCTTGACATGTTCGGCCAGGGCCACCAGTTGAAAACCGACGGCTCGGGGGTTGGTTTCATCGACCAGGACCAGATCAAGCACCGGGGCCAACTGCAACGTCGTCAGGTATCGATAACGATAAGTCATGGAGCTGTCGGCGATTTCGAGCATCGCTTCCAGCCGGGGCAGCAAATCGGCCTGGGCATCGACCAGCAACCCACGAATCAACTTCACGGCTTGCAACGCACGTTCGATCCGGCGTCCAATATCGAGGAACCGCCAGCCCGGGCCCCGAGTCATGCTGTCGGTACTCAGTCCACTAAACGCCGAGAGCAGGGTCAGCAGGTGATTCAGGGGCATCAAGGCTTCCGCCAGATCGACGGCAACCGGTTCGTCATCGTCCACAGCCTGGGGATGCAGTTCCAGCTGATTGACGATGCGCCAGCCATCGATCGAAATCCGGTCGCGCACGATGGACGCCGTTCGATTGGCATTTTGTAGCGTTTCCAGCAATCCCCCCTTCCGCTTGGGATCGTACAGGAATTCCCACACGGCTTCGCGCAACTGAGGCCAGGCATCGGGATCATCCAAATCCAGATTCGCCACCGGTGATTCCCAGGTATCATCCAGCGCGACGAATAACATGTGCAGCTCGGCCAGTCCGGCCGGCTGCAGTTCACTCGTCATGCGAGCCACAATGCTGCGCACGTGGCGGACCTTGGCCTCGGCACGCTCGATGAGTCGTCCCAGCCAGAACAGGTGATCCGCAGCACGACTGGGAAGGTCGTTGCCGGTGCGTCGCAGCTCGAGTGCCGTGCTGGGGGGCCGCAGTAAGGTGATCGTCTCGACTGGGCGATCAGCGAGGATCCAGACATCCTTGCTGCGCTGGCCCGCGGTCATCGATTCGGTCAGCATTTCAGACCGGGGTGCCGCACGGGATAGTCCGCCCGGCATGATCTGATAGCCCCCTTCGTGAGCCACGGCATACGCTCGGAAGGTCACGTGCCACGGCTGCAGTTCGGTGCCATTCCAGATGGGGGCAGTCGATCCCGAGATCGGCTCCTGGGCGATAAACTGGGTGGGGTGGGCCCGGACCTCTGCCAGCAACTTCGATTTGTCGTCCTGAGACAGCAGCCAGCCCGCGTGCGTCCGCGCCTTGCGCTGTCGAAAGGCCGGTCGGATGATCAGGTTTTCCAGATTCTCTTCGACATACAGACGTTGTTCGCGCTGGCCGCACCACCACGTCTGGGCCCCCAGCAGCTTGAGTTCCTGCCCCAGCAGATGGCGACAAACCGCTGGCAGATACGGCTGCAGGATGGGGGCTTCCAGGAACCCGCTCCCCAGCGCATTCGCAATGACGACTTGCCCGTCACGGGCAGCCTGGACGAGACCAGGGATGCCCCAACTGGAATCCGGATGCAATTCCAGTGGATCGCAATCAGCATCCACCATGCGCCGCAAGATGACATCGACGGGCAGCAATCCCCCCAGGGTCTTCAAATAGACCCCGACGCCACGCACCGTCAGGTCACCCCCTTCGACCAGCGTGTACCCCAGGTATCGGGCAAGGTACACGTCCTCAAAATAACGCGAGCTACTCGGCCCCGGCGTCAGTAACACGACGCGGGGATTGTCGCGGTGCTGACGGGCCAGGTTGGCCAGCGTGTTGCGGAGCGCGATGAAAAACGAAGCCAGCCGGACGACGTTGGAGCTTTGAAAATCCTGGGGCAACGTGCGTGAGACGATGATCCGGTTTTCAACCGCGTAACCCGCCCCGGAAGGTCCCTGCGTCCGATCCCCCAGCACCGCCCAACTGCCATCGGGCCGCCGGGCCAACTGGGCTGCATACCAGTGCAAAAACACGCCCCCCGCGGGGACGATTCCGGCACACGGAGGCAGATACCCCGGATGTTGGAAAATGGCGTGAGGGGGCAGCACACCCGATTTGAGCACGGTCTGGGGGCCATAAATATCCGCCAGCAACCGGTCCAGTAAGAGCGCCCGTTGCTGCACAGCCTCGGATAACGGCTGCCACTCGGATTCGGGCAACAGAATCGGCAAGGGGTCCAGGTCCCAGGGCCGTTCGAGGTCCTGGGAGGCCCCGTAGACGTTATAGGTCACTCCGTTTTCGCGCAGCAGGCGGCGCGCCTGCTCGGTGCGTTGAGTCAGCCCTTCGGGACCCAATTCATCGAGCCGGGGCACGAACTGAGCCCACGCTGGCCGAATGCCGCCGTCAGCCGCCACCATTTCGTCATAAAACTGGCTGGACGGCTGATAAAGTGATGCGAACTCGCCGGCCGGGTGAGCACTCACCGTACCGGTGGTTGAACTCATTTTCGCTTCATCTCCCTATGACTGTCCAAGCCCGATGCGGTCGAAACCAGTAGGATGGGCACTCCTGCCCGTCTGCATGGGAGCCGTAACATGGCTTGCGTTACGGTCCATTTCCCGGCATCGCCGCCCCCACCGGTCGCCGCAGATCCAATGTCAGCGGATAATCCGCGTTGATCTCGATCGGAGGGACGGTCTGTGGACATGGAGTATGGCCGATTGCGAAGAATCTCGCCACCCGGCGGCTTTCCGCGACATTGGCATTCACCGGAAAGAATTCAAAGTTGCGGCCTCCAGGATGCGCCACGTGCCACGTACAACCACCGATCGAGCGTCCGTTCCAGGCGTCGATGAGATCAAATATCAAAGGGGCATGCGCCGGAATCGTGGGATGCAGACACGTGGGCGGCTGCCAGGCACGGAACCTGACACCTGCCACAAACTCACCTTGAACGCCGGTGGCCCTCAAGGGAACGCGACGGCCATTACACGTTAACACGTGACGCGGATCAGTCATTCCACGCAGCTTGACCTGCACGCGTTCCACCGACGAATCCACAAACCGCACCGTGCCTCCGCCTCCCGGCTCTTCTCCCAGCACGTTCCACGGCTCGATGGCCTGCCGCACTTCCAGCGTCAATCCCTGTTGCTCGATCTGGCCAATCAGCGGATAGCGGAACTCGAAGTGCGGGGCAAACCAGTCGCGATCAAATTCGAAGCCCGCGTCGGCCAGATCATTCAACACCTCACCGAAATCCTGAGAGACAAAATGGGGCAGCATAAACTTGTCGTGCAACGCAGTTCCCCAGCGTACGAGCGGTTGCCGGTAGGGCTTCTTCCAGAACCAGGCCAGCAACGCCCGCACGAGCAACTGTTGCGTCAGGCTCATGCGTTCGTGCGGAGGCATTTCAAACCCGCGCAGTTCGACAAGCCCCAGGCGTCCAGTGGCGCTATCTGGCGAATATAACTTATCGATGCAAAACTCAGCCCGGTGCGTGTTGCCAGTCAGATCGACGAGCAAGTTTCGAAAGACACGATCCACCAGCCACGGCGGGCAAGGCCCCTCTTCCGGCAGTTGGGCGCACGCCAGTTCCAGTTCGTAAATAAACTCGTGACGGCCTTCGTCCGCACGCGGTGCCTGGCTGGTCGGGCCGATAAACAATCCGGAAAACAAGTACGACAGCGAAGGGCGATTGTTCCAATACGATACCAGGCTGCGGAGCAAATCGGGTCGCCGCAGGAACGGGCTGTCCTTGGGTGACGGTCCGCCGAGCACAATGTGGTTGCCGCCACCCGTACCGGTATGCTTGCCGTCCAGCATGAATTTTTCGGTACACAGCCGCGACTGTCGAGCCTCTTCGTAGAGGACGCTGGTGTTGTGGACAAGTTCGCGCCAGTTATTGGCGGGCTGCAAATTGACTTCGATCACACCGGGGTCAGGAGTCACGCCAAACTGTTCGATGCGATAGTCGCGCGGCGGGGTGTAGCCTTCAACGCGAACCGGCAACGACAATTTGGCGGCCGTTTCTTCGACTGCCGCGACTAACGCGAGGTACTCTTCGATCAACGCGACCGGCGGCATGAAAATATGCAGCACGCCACCCCGCGCCTCAACACAGAGCGCGGTCCGGATCGTGGTTGAAGCCGATTCATTCACTTGCGGCGCGACCTCCGTCGTGGTGGCGGTCGCCGTCGTCATCACCTGCGAGGGAACAGCCGAACTCTCCGAATCCGGTTCCCAGCCCGTGGACTCGTCCCCTGAAATCTCCTTGTCCCGGCCCACTCCGACGGCCTCGCCAATCCCGGCCATCGCTTTGGTCGTGGCGTCAACACCAGCTGCCGCCATTTGTGTGACCCAGCGCAACGACTGCGCCACGGGTGCCTCACTGTATCCAGGACCGTGACCATTGCCGTTGCTGCGATAGTTGTAAGGCTGCGGCCGGTGTTCACGGAAGGTCTGTGGCAAGGCGGACCGGTCAGCCAGGGGATCGCGCTCGTGAATGTGCGGATGGTCCTCTGGAGCGACCCACGGCAATGAATCCAATGGCAGTCGATAGCCCATCGGCGAGTCACCGGGAATCAAATACATCCGCTCCTGCCGCAGGAACCACGGACCGCTCTTCCAGGCGATATCCGTCGTCGATTCCGTGGCCGGACACAGTGGCAGCGCGTAACCCACGACCTTGTTGAGCCCCTGCTCCAATAGCTTCGCCAGCCGTGTCCGCTCATCGGGCTGTGCGAGGTCGGCCTGCAACGGATCGACATTGACCGGCAGCTTGCGCTCTTTCAGCAGGTAAAACCACGTATCTTCATACCCCGGCACCACGTGTTCGGGAACGACCTGCAGTCGCTCGGCCAGTTGGTTGATGAATTCGTGTGCGTCACTGGAATCGCAGCCATAATCCCGATCATCTTCGGCGATCAATTCGGGGCGGTTCCAGATGGGTTGTTTGTCCTTCCGCCAGTAGCAGGTTAATGCCCAGCGCGGCAGCGGTTCGCCCGGATACCACTTGCCCTGGCCGAAGTGTAACAGCGGTCCAGTGGCAAACTGTTTGGCCATTTTTAGGAACAAGGTTCCGGCCAGTTTACGCTTCGTCTCGCCGAGTGCGGCCGTGTTCCATTCCTCCCCGTCGCGGTCATCGACTGAGACAAATGTGGGCTCACCCCCCATGGTAAAGAGCTTCGGCCCCGCTGCCAGTTCCCGGTCGACTTGTTCCCCCAGATGCTCGATCGACGTCCATTGTTCTTCGGTGTAAGGTTTCGTGACCCGCGGATCTTCGTGGATCCGCTGCACGGACATCTCAAAATCAAATTCGACTTTGCCATCTTCGACAGCGCCCGTGATCGGTGCCGCCGACTCGGGATCAGGCGTCGCAGCCAGCGGCAAGTGCCCTTCCCCGGCCAACAAGCCTGACGTGGGATCCAGCCCCACCCAACCGGCACCCGGCAGGAAGACTTCCACCCACGCGTGCAAATCGGTGAAGTCGATTCCAGTCCCGGCCGGCCCTTCCAGCGGAGCCACATCGGGCTTCAACTGAATCAGATACCCCGAGACAAACCGGGCCGCCAATCCCAAGTGCCGAACCAGTTGCACCAGCAGCCACGCTGAGTCCCGGCACGAACCACTCTGCTTGGTGAGCGATTCTTCGCACGTCTGCACGCCCGGCTCGAGTCGAATCACATAGCTGACCGCTTCGTGGACGTAACGGTTCAGATCGACCAGGAAGTTGACAGTCTCGACCGATTTACGAGGTGCCCCCGCGACGAACGCTTGTAGTTTGGGCGACGTTTCCAACGCCAGGTAGGGATGCAGTTGCGTCTTGGCAGCCGCCGAGTATTCAAACGGGAAATCGTTGGCTTCGGGCTCCAGGAAGAAATCGAACGGATTGATCACGGTCAGTTCCGCGATCAAATCGACTTCCACCACAAATTCGTTGGTTTTTTCCGGTAGAACCAGGCGCGCCAGGAAGTTGCCATAAGGGTCCTGCTGCCAGTTCAAGAAGTGCTGCTCTGGCAGGACTTTCAACGAATAACTGGCAATCGGCGTGCGACAATGCGGCGCGGGCCGCAACCGGACCACCTGCGGCGAGACCGTAATCGGGCGGTCGTAGTGATATGCGGTGCGATGGTGCAAGGCCACACGAATGGTCATCTCACGGACTTTCTCGATCGAACGGGTACGAAAACTGATTGTTTTAGTTCAACGTAGGGAGTGACCGGCAGGGTCACCACGCATCGCAATCATGCCACACGATCAGGGCATTGCCTATCACCATCAAGGATCCAGCCAGAAAAGAACTTACGTCAATGACTGATACCCGGACGTGCCGCGATAGACAGCACGCACTGCGCGCTTTGCATGCACGTTTGCGGCCTCTCGTCACAGGTTTTGAACGATTATTCGTCACACCGACTCAAGGCAACTGCCATGCCGCTCACATTTCGATCAACCCAGGCAGATTCGTTGAATACAAGCTCGAAGCGCCAGCGAGTGCATTTCGATTATT
>CAMAVF010000263.1 GCA_945861445.1 Planctomicrobium piriforme
ACCGCAGCCGATCTTCCTCAGAAAACGTCAGTCGAGTCATCCTTGACCCCTCACTCATCCTGCCCATTCCCCATCAGACACCAACACCCATCATCCCAAAAAACCAACGCCTCGCCAAGACCTCATTCCTTGCCGCGCGAAGTATAATAGGACTTATGTAAGAACCCGGCAGCAAAGCGCCGCCGAGTTCTGTGGATCAGGCGTCGTCTAGCAAATCGACCGCGACAAACCGCTTCCCTTCCAGCATTTCCAAACTGGCGCCCCCACCCGTGCTGACGTGGGTCACCTTGTCTGCCAGTCCGAATTCCTGGATGGCTGCGGCACTGTCTCCGCCGCCAATGATGCTGGTGCCGCCGCTGGCGACGATGGCCTCGGCAACGGCACGCGTGCCGGCATCGAACGGGGGCATTTCGAACACGCCCATCGGGCCATTCCAGACGATCGTCTTCGCCGCCTTCACGACTTCGCTATATTTCTTGATCGTGGCCGGGCCGATATCAAAGCCTTCCCAGCCCCCTTCGCTGGGGATTTTTCCGGCCGGAACGACCTGCTTGTTGCAGTTGCCGTTGAAGGCGTCGCCACAATGCGTATCGAGTGGCAGCAGTAGCTTATTACCACCCTGGGCGATCAATTCCTTGGCCAACTCGACCTTATCGGGTTCGACGCGACTGCGGCCGACCGATCCCCCCTTGGCCAATTCAAACGTGTAAGCCATCGCGCCGCCGATCAGGACCTGATCGCAGATCTGCAGCAGATTGTTGATGACTTCAATCTTGTCCGAGACCTTGGCTCCCCCCACGATGGCCACGAACGGATGCACCGGATTGGCAATCGCTTCGGACAGGAATTTGATTTCCTTCTGGACCAGAAACCCGCACACCTTGGGCTTGCCACTCATGGCATTGGGAACGGCGACCATTGACCCTTCTGTCCGATGACAGGTGCCGAACGCGTCGTTGCAGTAGATGTCGCCGAACTTGGCCAGCACTGCTGCGTAGTCGGCATCGCCCTTCTTTTCCCCCTTATTGAAGCGGACGTTCTCCAGCAGTAGGACTTCGCCGTTTTCGAGGGCGGCAGCCTTGGCCTGGGCGTCGCTGCCAATGGTATCGGTGGCAAAATAGACAGGGCTGCCCAGTAATTGTTGCAGTCGCGAGACCACCGGTTTCAAGCTGAATTTGGCATCCGCAGCGGGATCTTTCCCCTCGGGGCGACCAAGGTGACTCATCAGCACCACGCGTCCGCCACGGTCCAGGACGGACTTGATGGAGGGCAGCGCCTCGCGAATGCGGCGGTCGTCCGTGATTTGAAGTTGATCATCGAGCGGAACATTGAAGTCCACTCGCATCAGGACAGACTTACCTGTTACATCGATATCGGCAATGGATTTTTTGGCCATGTTCCGTAGTACTCTCGTCGAACCATTCCTGGATTTCGTTGGAGACCGCCCAGTGGCTCTCCCTTGCCGGTATGGTAAGGGGACACACGAAGCATTCCAAGCATAGCCTGACTCTCCAAAGTCGGGCGAATTCCGAACCTGGCACGAATTTGTTCAAAATGAATTGGAACAAGAAATTCCACAGGCTGAGATTACCGGGCCGGCGATACCGACGCTGGCAGCGTCGGCCACGGGCGCCCGACTCTGGAGAGTCAGGCTACGAAAAACGCCCGACTCTGGAGGGTCGGGCTGCGGACCGTTACACTGAATCGCTTTGGTTTCGCTTCGAGTCATTCAGGAACGGGAAATTCAACGTGGCGGTTACTTCTGTTGTCGGGTTGCAGTGGGGTGATGAGGCCAAGGGCAAGATCGTGGACATCCTGACGGATCACCATGATATTGTCGTGCGCTACCAGGGAGGCAACAACGCCGGCCATACGGTGGTCTTCAAGGGCGTGAAGTACAAGCTTTCCTTATTGCCGACAGGCATCCTGCGCCCGGGCAAAATCGGCGTGATTGCGGCCGGCGTGGTCGTCAATCCGAAGGCACTGCTCGACGAAATGGATCGGGTTCGCGCACAAGGGATCGAAATCGGCGAGAACTTGCTGCTGAGTGATCGCGCCCACGTGATCTTCCCCTACCACATGGCCGAAGAAGCCGTGATGGAACTAGCTCGGAAGGGCGAAGCGATCGGGACCACCATGCGTGGTATCGGAACGTGCTACCGCGACAAGATCGGCCGTGCGCACGCCATTCGCACAGGTGACCTTTATCACGCGGCGTCGTATCGCAAGAAAGTCGCGGAAATCACCGCGACGAAGAACACGATCCTGAAGGCTTTGTCCCCGGAATTTCAGCCCCTGGATGCGAACGCCATTGCGGATGACTATGCGAAGCTGGCAGAGCAACTGGCTCCGCACGTGGTTGATACCACTCGTTATCTGCACCAGGCCTTGGCGACTGGCAAGAGCTTGCTGTTCGAAGGAGCCCAGGGAAGTCTGCTCGACATCGATCACGGCAGCTTCCCGTATGTGACGTCATCGAACAGTTCGGCCTGCGGCATTCATAGCGGCAGCGGAGTGCCCGAGCGGCGCATCGAGAAGATGATCGGTGTCGCCAAGGCTTACACGACGCGTGTCGGCGGCGGACCGTTCCCCACTGAACTCGACAACGAAATCGGCCAGCACATTCGCGATGTCGGGCACGAATACGGCACGGTGACCGGCCGTCCGCGACGGTGCGGCTGGTTTGATGCTGTCGCCACGCGCTACGGTGCGATGATTAGCGGAGTTGATACCCTGTCGGTGATGCTGCTGGATGTGCTCAGCCAACTGGACGAAGTCAAAATCTGCGAAGCCTACGACCTGAACGGCGAACGGTCGATGCACTTCCCCAGCCATGTCGAAGATCTGGCCGAAGTGCAGCCAGTCTATCGCACGCTGCCGGGCTGGAAGCAGGAGATTTCGCACATTCGTAAGGTCACCGATTTGCCCAAGCAGGCCCGGGCGTATCTGGATACGATTGCCGAATTGATCGGCACGCCGATTTCGATCGTGTCGGTAGGTCCAGATCGCGAACAGACCATGATGTCGTAGGTCAAACTGATAATGCTTGCGGGTAGACTTTCTTCATGACCTTTCAAGAAGCATTAGACTTCCTGGCTCGCTGGCTCGATGAGAGCGTCGGGCAGTTGATTGAATTGCCTTCCGGGCAACGCAAGGGGTTGCGGTTGACGCAGGACTACACGCTGGACGAAATCGAGGAGTTCGAGGACGAGTGGGACCTCGATTTTCCCGCACCGTATCGGCAATTCCTGTTGACGGTGGGGGCCTGCGAGGTTTTTTACGGGGGAACCGGTACGGGACGAGGAGTCTCGTTCAGTCGCCTGGACTCGATTCCTGAACTCTACCACGAGTACTTCGACAAGAAGGATTCGCAGTTGTTTTCGCAGTTCTTGCCGATCGGCGCGATCTACGGGCAGCAACAGGTGGCGGCATTCGATATCACCCGGGAAATGCCCGACAACTTCGCGCTGTTTTCCGACGAACAACAGGCGGCAGATTGGGCTGCGGCGGCCGAGGTGACTTCGCCGTGGGTGCGTTTCGAGGACTGGGTGATTCGCTTAGTGGAACTCGAAGGGGAGCCGGAATTGCCGCCAGAATCATCGGGGGCCGTCTAACGTGCAGCGCGACGAATTCATGAATCGGGTGCGACAGGCGACTGCTGCCGGGCGGGCCTATCAAGTCGCGCTCAATCCGCTGGCGACTGCCGACCAATCGTATGTCGGAGGTGGCGTCGATCCTGTCGCCTCGTTCTTGGACGAGTGGCGATTGGTGGGTGGTTTTGGCGGACGCGTTCCGAATGCTGAAGCGGTGTTCGAATATCTGTCTCAGGTCTTGTTGCAGCACGATGTTCGCACGGCGTTGATGTGGCACCATCCGGTCCTGGAGGCGTTGCACGTCGGGGACTGGCTGCGGAGTCGCGGAATTGAAGTCCTGCGTTGGGATGATCTCGAGAAATTGTCTGCCGAGGAGTGTCGGGTACGGACTTTTACGGCGGATTTCGGGATTACCGGAGTCGACTGGGCGGTTGCCGAGACTGGATCGCTCGTCGTGTGTGCTCGACCCGGCGGCCGGGGACGCTCGGTGAGTTTGTTGCCCCCGCTGCATGCCGCCATCCTGACTCCGTCGCAGATTCTTCCCGATCTGTTCGATCTCTTTCGCGAACTGGGAATCGAGCATCAGGCGCAGGGGTTGCCGTCGAACGTCACTCTCATCACCGGTCCCAGTAAGACGGGTGATATTCAATTGAAGTTGACGACGGGCGTGCATGGTCCCGGTGAGGTGCATGCCATCGTGGTTGAGGCGGGAGTGACTTGAGCAAAGTCGCCTTCACGTGGAACGTAAAGGCTACTTTCTTTGCTGGCACAGAGATTGCGTGCTGGAGTTCTCATAAGCTTGGAGACTGCCATAAACTGGACAGTTTGGGGCGAACGGGTGTTTTGCTGATCTGGCTCGGTCAATTGCCAGATAAATGGCGAAAACCCTTGTGAGTGGCGTGGTTCTGGCAAGGCCGTATTGCCTGAATTGTCGAGAAAAGTTAGGCTTTCCATCCACCAGCGCCAATCGTCGAGTTCGGCAAGGTCTGTGCAGACTGTCGAAATGATTAGTGATCCGGCAGCGATTTGCCGGAACATTCGGGCGGATCGTGACTTATCCGTTGACTGTTCAGTCAGACAGATTTGCAGAATTCATTTGGGTTGCAAGTTTGAAGTTGGTACAATCATGCGATCTTTCCAAACTCATTGTCGCCACTGGAACTTTCAGTGGTGACGAGTCGGTCTAAATCGGCTGATGCCAATTTGGTCGGATCGGTGGTCATGGCAAGTTGATCACCTGTCAGTATGGCAGGTGACTAGCAATCTGCGGACGAATCGATCAGCAAGTGTGACAGGTTGCCGGCAGCGATCCGGAATCTCGATAGAAAAAGAACTCCCAAAGTAGCGTTTCAGACGCTCTCAGTTTGATCAATGTGGGGTCATTATGAATGTATCGTGGCGGGGAACAGTAGCGGCGACCGTCGGTGCCGGGTTAATGGTATTCGCTTCGGTCGCAATGACTCAGGAGAAGCCCGCGCCGCGAATCACGGCTCAGACGACCCCGCGAGCGGTCGCGGCGGCCCAACCGGAAACCGTCGAAGTCAAAGCCTGCCATGTGAATTTGATCGACAAGATTACTTGTGCCGCCGGGCGGGGCGGTGTGCTGGCGTTCGTGAAGCATGAAGAAGGTCACGAAGTCAAGTTGCATGAGCTGCTGGCCAAGGTGAAGGATGAAGTCGCTGCCGCCCAGTTTGCGACGGCCGACAAGACGTTTCGCAACGATATCGAAATCCGGTTCGCGGAGAAGAGCGCGGAACTGGCTCAAGCAGAATATATGAAAGGGCTGCAATCCAATCTGGCGCTGCCCGGCACGAATACCGAAATTGAAATGAAACGTCTGAAGCTGGCATGGCAACGTGCGGATTTGCAAAAGGAAAATGCCGAAAAAGAGCGTGATATCGCTGGCAGCAAGCGAGATGAAGCGGGGGAACTCCTGCAGACTCACGTGGTTGAGGCACCGATTGCCGGTTTGGTCACGAAGGTCTACAAGCGCAGCGGCGAAGCCGTTCGTGAAGGTGACCCGATTGTCGACATCGTGAATACCGATCGCATGCGGGTTTCTGGTTATGTGCCGTTCAAGGACATCAGCCGGATTCGTCCTGGTGACAAGGTTCTGGTGAAACTGGAAGTTCCCGATGTGGAAGTTCCCGAGGAAGGCATCCACTTTGAAGGTCGTATTACCTATATCGCCGTGGCGGTGCAGAAGGTGCGGCCGGAAGTTCAAGTCTATGCGGAAGTCATCAATCGGGACGGAATCCTGCGTGACGGGGCGACGGCCAGGATGGTCGTCTATCCCGGCAAGACGTTCGCACCCCCGAATGCCACAACAAAAAGTGAGTTTCCGCGACGTCCCAAAGTTGAAGAGTAGTCACGGGTGATGTCTGCAAAAATCGTGAGCCTGTGGCGGCCTGTTGAATGGAGTACCGATCGGTCGCCACGATCGTCAGGCCACTGTAATACTGACAGCGTGGGCAGACTCCGCCCGGTCCGCACGTAGTTTTTCTCTGCTCGCCCCCCTCGCATGAGCACTACTTCCAACGCAGCCACTCCGGCCTCGATGCAGACCTCCACCCAGCGGGCTGTCCCGTTGCAGGCGCGGGCTGATCTGTCGGTACGGGCCATCCATTACATGGGGGCCAACTACTGGGTCGTCAAAGATCCCGTGGCCCTGAAATACTTTCGGTTTCAACCCGAACAGTACAAGATCCTGCAATTGCTCGATGGCGAACGGAATCTGGAACAGATCCGCGATGAGTTCCACAAGGAATTCCCGACGGTTCGCCTGACGGTCCAGGACGTTCAGAACCTGATTACCGACTTGCACCGCACGGGGCTGGTCTACAGTAATCGCATGGGGCAGGGTGCCGCGCTCGTCAAGCGCGACCGCGAAAACAAACGTAAGAAGATGTGGCAGACGCTCAAGAACGTCATGTACTTGCGCCTGCCCGGCTGGGATCCAGAACGCACGCTGACCGCCATACACCCCTACTTCAAGTGGTTGTATTCGTGGTGGGGAGTGGCCTTCTGGTTTGCGATGGTGATCTCGGCATCGACACTGCTGCTGATTCACTTCCACGAGTTCCAGTCGAAGCTGCCCGGTTTCCAGCAGTTCTTCAGTTGGCCCAACATCATGTATATGTGGCTGATTTTGGGAGCCTCCAAGGTCATCCACGAATTCGGACACGGCTTGACGTGCAAGCATTTCATGGGTGAATGCCATGAGATGGGAGTCTTGCTGCTCGTCTTCAGTCCGTGTCTGTATTGCGATGTGTCCGATTCATGGTTGCTCCAGAATAAGTGGAAGCGAATCATGATCGGCGCGGCCGGCATGTATATCGAGATCCTGCTGTCCGCATTTGCCATTTTTGGCTGGTGGTATAGTCGCGAGGGGTTGTTCAACTATCTCTGCTTGAACTTGTTCTTCGTGTCAACAGTCTCGACTGTTATTTTCAACGCAAATCCGTTGATGCGGTACGACGGCTACTACATGTTGAGCGATTTCCTGGAAATCCCCAACCTGCGGCCCAAAGCCGATCGTCTGATGCGTGAAAAGTTCGCGTGGTACTGCCTGGGGATTGAAGCCCGTCCCGATCCCTTCATGCCGCAGCGTGGACAGATCTGGTTTATTCTGTTTGCGGTCGCGGCCAACATCTACAAGTGGATCGTGATGTATGGGATTTTGCTCTTTTTCTATACGTTCTTGAAGCCGTATAAATTACAGAGCATCGGGGTCACCATGGCGGTCTTTTCCGTCGCGGGGATCATTGGCGGCATTTTCTACTCCATTTACACGATGATTTCGGCGCCGAGGATTGAACCCTTGAACTACCGCAAAGTCACACTCTCGCTGATTGTGTTCGGGGCCATGCTGTGGGCGGGACTCAAGGTCAGCATTCCCTGGTACATCGAAGCCCCGCTGGTTGTCGAACCGCTCGACGTCAAGCACGTTTACACCAAGATTGGTGGCGTGCTGACCAACGGTGCGCTCGTCAAGCCGGGCGAAGAAGTGCGTGCCGGGCAGGTCATCGCCATTCTCCATGACCCGGAAATGGAAGTCGAAGGGAAGATGCTGGAGGCGGATCTCCGGTTGGCTCGCACCGAGCTGAAAACACAGGTGGCCGTCGACGATCCCGGTCAGGAGGAAGTGGCCCAGGAGCGGTTGCGGAGCGTTGAGAAGCAATGGGCCAAGTTCGTCGAGCGGAAGCAGTTGTTGACCATTCAGGCGCCGTCGGATGGAGTGATTATTGCTCCGCCACGTTCGCCCGAAGCGAAACATGATGTGACTCGGACCACCTTGCCGCGCTGGTTTGGCACGCCGTTGGATGCCAAGAATCTGGGCTGCACCCTGGAGCCGAAAACGCATCTGTGCAGCATTGCTCCGAACAAGCATTTCCAGGCTGTCTTGATGATCGACCAGGCCGACCGCAACGACGCCAAGATTGGCGACGCGGTCCGCGTGAAGCTGGATCACATGTCACACGTCACCTACGTGGGACACCTCAGCGAAATTTCCGAGCGTCATTCGGAATTCTGTCCGCCGGCCCTGTCCAACAAGTATGGTGGCGACATGGCCACGGTGCAGGACAAGGAAGGCCGTGAACGACTGACGAGTATCGCTTATCAGGCGACAGTGCGACTGGAACAAGACGCCGACCTGTTGAGAAACGGCCTTCGCGGCCGGGCTCGCGTCACGGTTGACACACGTTCTGTCGGCCAGTGGATCTGGCGATACCTGCTGCAGACGTTCCATTTCCGTCTGTAGTTTGGATCGACAATCGACAAATCATAAGTCCCATGTGTCCCATCCGTCCTATAAGTCCCATGAATTGTGATGGGACACATGGGACTTATGAGACGGATGGGACTTATGCGAAACGCATTGGTCGATGGGACTATCCGAAATACGCCACGGCATTCCGGAACAACTGTAGTCCGGCACCTTCTTCCGGCAGATCCAACCGCGTCCAGTTGGGATGCTGGGTTCTGAACAGGAACCGTTCCGGGTGCGGCATCAGCCCCAGGACGCGCCCCGTTGGGTCACTGAGGCCCGCCAGGTTGGCGATCGATCCGTTGGGATTCTCGGGGAAGGTCAGGACGGCTGCACTGGGGTCGGCGTCGGTTGCGCCGCGCTTGCTGTAGCAGAGTGCAAATTGGCCGTGCTGTTTCCATTGAGACAGCACGCTGGGGTCGCGGACGACGATGCGACCTTCGGCATGGGCGATCGGCAGATCCAGCGCTGTGATGCCTCGCAGAAACACGTTCTGACTGCCCGCCGTTCGCAAATGGACCCAGCGCGCGGTGTATTTGCCATTGTGGTTCCAGGTCAGCGTGGCCGAGGCCTGCGGTTGATCGGTGGCCAGGCTGGCCACCTTACCATTCGGCAGGACGCCAGCCTTCAACAGGGCTTGAAAGCCGTTACAGATCCCCAGGCACAGCTTGTCGGCCTGCAAGAATTCGCCCAGGGCACCCGCCAGACGGTTTCGCAGTTGACTGGCGAAGATCACGCCGGACCCGATGTCGTCTCCATAACTGAACCCGCCGGGCACACACAGAATCTGGAAATCGAGCAGTCGCTCGGGCTTTTCCAGCAGGCGAAACAGATGCATCCGCTCGGCCTGGGCACCACACAGTTCGAAGGCATGAGCCGTTTCGTAATCACAATTGGTGCCGGGGGCACGCAGCACAGCGACGCGGGGAATCGGCATGGGACCTGATTTTCACGTGGTAAATGAGGATGGAGAGTCGCTGTTCGTGGGATAGGCATCCTGCCTGTCAACTTCGTTGAGGAATGACAGGCCGGATGCCTATCCCACGGATTGATGTCGAGTCGATCGTTGCTCGGAACCGTGGGTTGGCACCCAACGACTTTCGTCGAATGTAACGCTCCTGCGACTCTCCGGCAATCGTGTTGGAATAGGGAAAGTCGCTGAATCTCGGTTCATTCGACTGCTCGGGGCGTGTATGATAATGGTTTGGATTCGACCGAGGCGACAAGGGTGGTTCAGTCATGTTTGTGGATCGAGTGACAATTTACGTCAAGGGTGGCGACGGCGGCGACGGTGCGATGAGCTTCCGCCGTGAGTTTAAGGTTCCCAAGGGGGGACCGAATGGCGGTGACGGCGGACACGGCGGCAACGTGGTTCTGATTGCGGCCAGCAATGTGGACAGCCTGGCCGCATTGGCAGGTCAAAAGCACTGGCGTGCCGAGCGTGGCTCAAACGGGACGGGTGCGGACAAGCACGGCAAAGACGGTCACAGTATGGTGATCTATGTGCCAGTGGGAACGATCGTTCGCGATGTCGAACGCGGCCATATCCTGAAGGACCTCGATCATGAAGGGGATTCCCTGATTGCGGCCCACGGCGGTAAGGGCGGGTACGGGAATACCCATTTCAAGAGCTCGACCAATCGCGCCCCGCGGGAATTCGAACGCGGGTATCTCGGTGAAGACCGGCAGATTGCACTCGAGTTAAAGCTGATTGCCGATGTGGGGTTGGTCGGCAAGCCCAACGCCGGCAAGTCGACGCTGCTGAGCCGGCTGTCGCGAGCCCATCCGGAAATCGCCGATTATCCCTTCACGACCAAATATCCCAACCTGGGCATCGTCCAATCGGGTCACGAAGCGCAGTTCGTGATGGCGGATATTCCTGGATTGATTGAAGGCGCGCACGCTGGAGCCGGCCTGGGTCACGAGTTCCTCAAGCATGTGGAGCGGACTCGCGTGTTTGTGCATTTGGTGGAACCCGATCCGGCCGATCAGACCGATCCGATCCAGAATTACGTGTCGATCCGCGAAGAATTGCGGCTGTACGACGAAAGCCTGCTGAATCG
>CAMAVF010000264.1 GCA_945861445.1 Planctomicrobium piriforme
TGTCAAAGCCGCTGAAGCGGGACATACCGCTCAACGGGAAACGATCAAAGGTTGGTTGTTCCGGGTCGCCTACAACGAAGCCATGCTGCTGCGACGGCGACAGGAAGTGGATCACCGGGCCACTCGCAAAGTGGCCTGGCAGTTGAATCCCGCATCAGCAGCCGTTGATGCGGGGTTGCTGCAACAGGAAGTGGTCGACCGAGTACGACGCGGATTGGACACATTACCTGGCGACCAGCGAACTGTCGTCCGCATGCGGATTTACGAAGACAAAACATTCAGTCAAATCGCCGAAGAACTCGGCATCCCCCTGGGAACAGTCGTCACACGGATGCGGGCGGCTTTGCAGAAGCTGAATCGAGAACTCGGAGAGCAGTGACCGCAGCGAGGAATCGCGGTCTCGAATTCGGCTGACACCAGAAAGTGCTTTTTAAGATGACTGCCCCACGCATCTCCGATGAAGAACTCGACTGGCTGGCGTTTCGTTACGTCGTCGGCGAATTGCACGGAACCGAGCTGGAAATGTTTGAAAAACTTTCGTCGACCGACGATCGTTTCTGCACTGCCGTCGTGGAAGCCGTGCTGCTGGTGGAAGGCGTGGTCCAGGTCGAACAACGTCAGATCGAACCCTGTGTGCCTGTCAGTCAGCACATCGCTCATCGTCCTGGACGTCGCTTGGCGGCCGTTGCGGCGTGTTGCGTCGCCGGTTTGGCGGTCGCAATCGGCTGGCTGAGTTTTGTTGAGAAACCAGCCGACAAGCAAGCCATTGAAACGGCGTCGTCCGTGGCAGCGTTGTGGGTTCAAGGGGCCGATGAAGAAACCAACGAATCGGCCGTGTCGGTGAATCCCGATGTTATCGATCTGGAAGACGAAGACGCCGTCCCCGGCTGGCTATTAGCCGCCGTCACCGAACAACAGCAAGCTGCTGACGGCGAAGAAGTGATGCAGGATTAGAAAGCGCCAACAATACGGTGAGTCAATCTCAGGAAGATTTTTAGCCACAGATTAACACGGATTGAACACGGATAAATGCAGAGAAAAGTTATCCATTCATGGTAATTGAACGGTATTGGGTCATCGCCACGATCCTCTTATAAGACTCCGCAAACGATGATCCAATCCGTGTTTCATCCGTGTTAATCCGTGGCTAAAACTCTTCTGAATTCACTTTACGACTTCTAAGAATATTCGTGGCTAAATGGTATCCAGTATGAGTTTTCCCTCACCTTTAATTTGGAGTCTCTGCTTCGCGAGCTTGTTCGCTGGTTCGTCGTTGTTGGCGTTTCCTGATTCAGACAAGAAACCGGGTAAGCCTCCAGAGTCTGCCAGGGCCAATCCGTCGGATAAAGGCTCGGCCCGGAAACCAGTTCCCACCATTGAACAGAAGAACGGATCCAAGTCGCCGCAGAAGGGTGCTGCCAAGAATCCCGAGATGACAGCCGAGCGTGAACAGGCCGCATTGGATTTCGTCGCCGAACATCACCCGAAACTTGCCAAGTTGATCGCTCCGCTGAAAGACTCGAATCCACGGGAATACCAGCGGGCGGTTAAGGAATTGTTTCGTACCAGCGAGCGTTTGGCCGGCATTCGAACGAAGGATCCCGCTCGCTACGAGCTGGAATTGGATGCCTGGAAGCTGCAGTCGCATGTGCGGTTGCTGGCCGCCCGCATGACGATGGATGACGACCCGGAGATCGAACAAGAGCTCCGCGCCATGTTGCGAAAGAAGGCGGACAACCAACTGAAACTGCTGCAGAACGAACGGGAATCGCTGCAAGCCCGGTTGAAACAGGTCGAGACGCAGATCGAACAGAAGTCCAAATCCCCAGACGACTACGTGCAGCAGGAATATGACCGGTTGCTGAAGCGGACCGATCGCGAAAAGCAAGCCGTCTTCCCCAAAGGCAATCCGGGGAAACCGGCCGGCAACAAAAAGGGTAACGCGGCGAAGCCATCGGCAACGGTGGGTGTTGAGAAGAAATAGTCAGTTTGAAGGAACAAATTCATGAGACAGTCGATCGCCATGTGGATGGCCATCATCGCGTGCGGCGCAGCCAGCAACTTGCCGGCCGCCGAAGTCTTGAAACCGGCCAACGAACGGTTCGCTGCCGAGACTCAAGAGTCCCCCAGCTTCCAGCGGCATGTCCTGCCGTTAATGGGACGGCTGGGTTGCAATGGCCGGGCTTGCCACGGGTCCTTCCAGGGCCAGGGTGGTTTCCGCCTGTCGCTGTTTGGCTACGACTTCAAATCCGACCATGATGCCCTGTTGAAGGGTGACAAGCCGCGAGTCGACTTAACCGATGTCTCCGAAAGCCTGATGCTCTTGAAAGCGTCGCAGGAGACGCCGCACAAGGGCGGCAAGCGCATGGAAGTCGATAGCTGGGAATACAAGCTCTTCAGCCGCTGGATTCAAGCTGGCGCCAAGGGTGTCGAAGATGATGACATCGGCTTTGAACGCCTGGAAATCTCTCCGTCGCAAATCGTCTTCACCAAGCCGGGTGAGACTGTCCAGGTCAAGGTCACGGCCATCTGGCGTGATGGTCAACAAGAGGACGTCACACCCCTCTGCCGCTTCCGCACCAATGACGAATCGGTCAGCGAAATCAGCCTGAATGGCGAAGTGAAAGCACTCGGTGTCGGTGATACTCACGTGGTGGCCTTCTACGACAACGGGATCGCTCCCGTTCAGACGCTGCTGCCGGTCAGCAACCAGATCGGCCCGCAGTACCCCTCCGTGCCAACCCCGACGAAGGTCGACGAACTGGTCGTGCAGAAGTTGAAGACGCTCGGCATGGTTCCTTCCGAACTCAGCACTGACGCCGAATTCCTCCGCCGTGTCAGTCTCGACATGACCGGCACGCTGCCGTCGCCCCCGGAAGTCGAAGCGTTTCTGGCCGATTCTGCCGCGGACAAACGCGCGAAGAAGATTGACGAATTGCTCGAGCGACCGGCCTATTCCGCCTGGTGGGCGACTCGCATTTCCGACGTGCTGGGCAATAACCCGGTCAACTTTCTGGACAACAACAACGGGACCGGCCAACGCTCGGCAACCCTGTGGTACAACTGGCTGGAGACGCGACTCCGCGACAATGTCCCTTACGACAAGATCATCGAAGGTCTGCTGGTCGCCAACAGCCGCAAGGCGGGCCAGTCCTATGACGACTTCCTGGCCGAAATGGCTGCCGCATACCGCAAGGACAACCCAACCAATCTGAACGCGCACGAATCTGTCCCCTACTTCTGGGAACGACGGACGTTCAATCAACCCCCCGAACGGTCGATGGCGGTCGCCTATGCCTTCCTCGGGATTCGCCTGCAGTGTGCTCAATGCCACAAGCATCCGTTCGATCAATGGACGCAGGACGATTTCAACCAGTTTACGAATTTCTTCGGTCGCGTGGTTTATAAAGAACCAGCGGACAAGGAATCGCGCACCCGCTACAACGAACTGCAGCAAGAAGTCAAAAAAGACGCGAAGGGCAAGGGGAAGAATCTCCTCGCCGAAGGGCAGCCATTCCCGTTCCGGGAAGTTTACGTGCAGAAGATCGGTGAACCCAACAAGGGCAATGACAAGAAGAACAAGAAACCCCAGGTCACGCGGTCCGTGACGGCCCGGGCCCTGGGTGAAGAACAGATTTCGCTGAATGGCGACGTGGATCCACGTCAACTCCTGATGAACTGGTTGCGAGAAAAGGACAACCCGTACTTCGCGAAGGCCTTCGTCAACCGCACCTGGGCGGCGTACTTCGGAGTCGGCATCATCGAACCGGCCGACGATTTGAACCTCGCCAATCCTCCCAGCAACGCCGCGTTGCTGGCCCATCTGGAACAAGGCTTTCTGGCCCACGGTTACGACATCAAGTGGTTGCATCGTGAGATCGCCAACAGCCGGACGTATCAATTGAGCTGGCGGACGAACGAGACCAACTTGCACGACAACCGCAACTTCAGTCATTCCATTCCGCGGCGTCTGCCGGCCGAAGTGGCTGTCGATGCCATTCAACTGGCGCTGGCAACCGATGACCAGATCGCCCAGTGGGTCAAGAACCCCGCCGGTCGGACGATTTCCAAGACTGACGGCTACGTCCGCAATCGTGGCAATGCCGACTATGCCCTGGGCATCTTCGGTCGCCCGGCCCGATTGACGAATTGCGATTGCGAACGGTCACCGGAACCCAGCCTGCTGCAGACGATCTACTTGCGAAACGACGGCGAAATGTTCCGCAAGCTCAGCGACAGCGGCTGGCTGAAGGAACTCGACAAGCGACTGGGAATTGCTGCGGCCGAGACGCAACGCGGGAAGAAACAGGCCGATCGGATGGTGCAACAAGCCAAGGGGCAACGCAAGGCCATCCGGCAGGCGATCGAAAAGGCTCAGGCGTCGATTGCTCAACTGAAAGCGGGCGAGCAAACTCCCGAAAAGATTGCCGAACTCGCCAAGGTTGAAAAGATCCTGGCGAAGCAGCAACAGAAGATGCAGCAGTTGAAGCAAGCTCAGCCCGAGGCCGAACCGGAACCCGGTGTCGTCGCGGTGGTCGCCGTGACTCCCGAAAACAAACTGGCCGATGCCGATTGGGACAGCTTGATTCGCCAGGCCTACCTGCGAACGGTCAGCCGACCCCCAACGGCCGAGGAACTGCAGCGGTCAAAGCAGTACATCACCGAGTCCGAGCAAACCTCAACCGGCATGCGTGACCTGGTCTGGGCGTTGCTGAACACTAAAGAGTTTATCGTGAATCATTAAGACCCCGTGGCGGACGCTGCTAGCGTGCGTGTCAATCAGACACAGCGCGCATATCAAGAAAAACACCGACGCTGGCAGCGTCGGCCACGAAAGAACTACAAACACGGGACGGGCAAGAGTGCCCATCCTCCGAAATACTTGAAAGGACGAATGGATATGGCACTTCACAAATACTGCGACGGCGTGCGGCGGCGAGATTTCCTTAAGGCGGGGTTCCTGGGTGGCATCGGGCTGTCATTGGCCGATTACCTGCGACTGGAAGCGCGCGGAGAAACTCAGGCGGCCAAGGCGACATCGGCCATTTTCATCAATCTCGCCGGTGGTCCGACGCACATGGACACCTTCGACTTGAAGCCCAAGGCGGCCAGTGAATTTCGCGGCGAATTCAATCCCATTGCGACCAACGTGCCCGGCGTGGAAATCTCGGAACACCTGCCGAAGCTGGCGCAACTGGCCGACAAGTTTGCCATTCTACGCGGTGTCAGCCACACCCTGGCCGCACATGAACTCGGCACCAAGTACATGATCACCGGCAACCGGCCGATCCCGTCCGTGGAATACCCGGGCTATGGCTCGGTCGTCGCGAAGGAACTCCCCTCCGCTGAAGACTTGCCGAAGTTCGTGGCCATACCCAATACGTCGCAAGTGCCCGGTTACCTCGGGATCGAATACGCTCCGATGTCCACGACCGCGACGCCGAAGCCCGGTGAGAAATTCAATGTCCGCGGCATCTCGCTGGCCGGCGGTCTGACGATCGAGAAAGTCGAACGCCGCGAGAAACTGCTCGGCGATCTCGACACGGCCTTCAAGGGCTTTGAAGAGAAGAGCGACCTCTTGAAGGGGCTCGATCAGTTCTCCGAGCAAGCTCAGCGAATCATTCTCTCCAAGCGGACGCGTAATGCGTTCGACATCAGCCAGGAAAGTGCCGAGATCACCGCGAACTTCGGCAGCACCGGCTTCGGCACCAGTTGCCTGCTGGCCAGTCGGCTGGTGGAAGCGGGCGTGCGATTCGTCACCGTGACGCTCGGCGGCTGGGATACTCACCAGGATAATTTCAACAAGCTGAAGGCGAAGAACCTGCCCGAGCTGGATCAAGGTCTGGCCGCACTGTTTTCAACTTTGGCCGCCAAGGGCCTGTTGGAAAAGACGGCAGTCTGTGTGACCGGCGAGTTTGGCCGAACCCCCAAGATCAATCCCCGCGGCGGTCGCGACCACTGGCCGCGTGCCATGTTCGTATTGCTGGGTGGCGGCGGGATCAAGGGTGGCCAGGTCCTGGGTGCCAGCGATGAAAACGGCATGGGCCCGGCCAGTACGGCCATTACGCCAGAAGAAGTGGGCGCCTCGTTCTATCACAACCTGGGTATCGATTTCGGCAAAGAATACCACAGCAACACCGGCCGCCCACTGATGATCGTCAGACAAGGCAAGGTACTGGCGCCGCTGTTTGGCTAATTGGTGCATTGACTTGGTTTTTGCAAAACCTCATTCGTATGAGGGTATGAGAGTAAGAGGGTGACGGAGTAGGAGATGGACATTTCGGAGATGCCTCCATTTTTTACCCTCAAACTCTCACACCCTCACACCCTCACACCACCCGCCCCATCTACTGTTAGGAGAAAGTGTTTCGATGCGTAAAATTGTCTTGAAATTCGCCGTGTTGGCCCTGGCCGTCTTGATCGCTGCACCCGTCTGGGCTGCCAAGGAAGAGAAGAAGAAAGAAAAGGGAGCCCGGGCTGCCTCCAGGGCGTTCGAGCTGCCCACCACGATCACGTTGTCGGCCGAGCAGATGACTAAGCTGGCCGAAGTGAAGAAGGAGTTCGAACCCAAGCTGGAGGTCCTGGCCACGAAGCAACGCGGCATCCTGACGGCCGAGCAGAAGAAGGCTCGTCAAGAAGCCAGCAAGGCCGCCAAGGCCGCGGGCAAGAAGGGTAAAGAGGCCCAGGCCGACATCGCTGCAGCCATGAAGCTGACCGATGACCAGAAGAAGCAGCAGGAGGAAGTAGACAAGGAAATGAAAGAGCTGAACGGCAAGATCCGCGATCAAATCAGCAGCTTCCTGACCGCCGAGCAGAAAGCCAACCTGACAACCAAGAAGAAGAAAAAAGACGCGTAGAAATTGCCTATAGCGTGTTTGAAAAGGGAAGACCCGGGAGGGCGAGGCTCCCGCCGAGCCTAGTACGACCGCAGGTCGGCGACCGCCGGAGGCCGTCATTAATGAAAAGCCGCCGGCGGACGCCGAGCTAAACCTCGTCTTAGGCTCGGCGGAAGCCTCGCCCTCCCATTGCATGAGCAGTGTTCATGCGGTCCGACGAAAGCACTCTAAAAAGATGCAGGCGAGCCGGGCGGCGTAAGTCCCCGGATTCTTCGCCTGCATCTTTTTCTTGCACGCGGATATTGCCCACGGTATCAAATGCATCTCCGATGCAATCGAAGCGGGCTTCATTTGACCCGTTTGAAATACTCTTGCATGCCCCATTGCGTGTCCAACCAATAGGTATTTGGGCCTTCGAAGTGGATCACGTGAAACGGAGACAGTTTCAGATCCAATCCGTCCAGGGGACTGGGTTTGGGATCGTCGAAGTGGACAACGACCGAGTTCTGGTCACTCGCCAGGACTTTGTACGTACCCGAATCAAGGTATCCCTCCAAGTCCGACTTGCAATGCGTCATCGTCCAGGTGACACGCATCTTGCCGAACAGGTTGCGGAGCTTGGCTTCCCGTTTCTTGTCGTAGGGTGGCTCGCCCAAGATACCTTTAATGGTGAGATCGCCATCTGATTGCCAGGTCCCCAGCAGCCGCGGATCTGTTCTGTGACCAGGCCAGATCAAGGCCAACGCAGTGGCGATCGCGAGCAGGAACACCACCAGGAGAACCGATTGAGCAATCCTGATCGCTGGGCGCAACGGGGTTTGGGGTTGCCTCTCCGCGCTCAACTCAGGCGAGTTTTCGGTCATGGCAAAAGAGGTATCGTTCGTGCCCGTAAGAACCGAGCATGTTACGGAGCCGGCAAAGTCGTATTCACTTTGAGTGTTCTGTTGAAGAACAGTTCGATCTGGCTGCAACCAGGTGATGTGCCACTGCTTCGCCGCGGTACTCGGCGGTTAAGCAGTGCTTTCACCGGACCGAATGAGCACTGCTTAACGACTGCGTACAGTCGCAAAGCAGTGGCACGCAACTGGAAGAATCAAGCTTAAGGCGATCTAACGCCAAGCCGAGACAGGAGTTAGAAAAATGCACCAAGAGGGAGTCGAACCCCCAACCTACGGTTCCGAAGACCGTTGCTCTATCCATTGAGCTATTGGTGCCAAAGTCGTAATCTGCGCCCGCAGATTCGCGGCCAGCGGATGCGACACCACCTTGTCTCTCACTCCGAGGTGACGTCACGGCGGTAGAGTCTACACGAACGCAGCGACCACGTCAAAAGGCCGCGAACCATAAACCCAGATACGCCTGATCCGACCTTTCCACTGACCCCGCATCACAGCGGGGCATTGCAGAAGAAGTTCCGAGGTCATCGTGGATGGCCGGGGCGGCTGCTTGCCGCGCATCGCAAGTTCCAGATCCCGCGCGACGCCACCCCAGATTTTCTGCCAAGTCCAAGCACTGCAGGCGCCCTCCTGGCGGGGCTTGTTTCCGAGATTGGTTGACGCACTTGCTGCCCGCGCGAGTCATAGGGGAATATCCACGAAGATCTCGCGATTTCATTTGAAATACCGGTTCACCGCGGATATTATCGCAGCGAACCGGATTTTCCACGATCATTGTGATGAAACATTGTTAGGCAGTGTAAGAAGGCCCGTATGGACGTCCCGTGGCAGAAGACTATGTCCGTATGGTGGAGTCTCGCTTGGCGGGGTCTCGTGTACGGCGCACTCGGCGGATTCGTTTTTGGGTTTATCGGGGGTGTCATTGCAGTATTCATGGGCACTCCCGAAAACGGCGCCTATTACGGTGCGTTCGGTGGTTACATCGCTGCCTTTCCTGCGTCAATCTTGGCTTTAAAGCAGGCTTTATCAAAACATTTGGCATCACTTGCTTCCATCGCTAATAGCAGTGTCCAATCACGCCGTGACGGGTGATGGTCGTATGGCAGAACGGCATGACGCGAACCCCATTGCGGCTCAACCGGTTCAACTCGACATTGTGCCGCGGGCGGGTTTAACGTCTCATTCAAATCGCGCGCCACAATGCGAGCTACCCTGGGTTAGGCAGCGGAGGGAGATTGGTCGATGAACGATGCTCCCGTTGCATGGGCGGACAAAGACGCCTTCGCCTGCCAATCCTCCCGGCGTCACTTGGAATCGACCCGGTCGTCTCTTCGCTGCTTATTAGTGACCTTGATCTGTGCTGGTTTGACCTTTGAATTTGCACTGGCTGAAGGCAGTTATCCAAGCTTGTGTCTTTCCAATGGACAGGGTGAAGAGAGATCTGAACCGGTGGCTTCGGATTCTGGCGATGCGCGTTTTCCACCGCAGGCCCTACTGATTCCGTTTGACGAAACGCTCGCGGCCAGGTCACAGCGAGATTGGGCAGACCACCTTGGTGTTGATGTCGAGTTCCGGAATGCGGGTGGTATCGACTTCAGATTAATCCCCGCCGGGAAGTTCAGGATACGTCGTCCCGATTGGGTTGTCGCGCGATCTGGGGGGCCGCTTTGGGAAAACATTTCAGTGGACTTACCCTTTTTTTTGGGGACCAAGGAAGTCACTCAGAGTCAGTGGCTGGCAGTGATGGGCACTCGCCCGTGGCGAGATCATCAGGATGTGATCGAGGGGGAAGAATATCCTGCAAGCTGTATCACTTGGGATAATGCAGTAGCATTCTGTGAGAAAGTGAGTCGACAAGACGCCGTTCGGTACAGGCTACCGTCGTCGGCCGAATGGGAATTCGCCTGCCGTGCGGGGACACTGACAAAGTACAGTTGTGGAGACCGTGACATAGATCTTGTTGACTATGCTTGGATCAGCGCAAGCCTTGGCAAGCCTTTGACGAAATGTCCGCAACCCGTGGGAAAGAAAAAGTGCAACCACTTTGGACTGTATGACATGCATGGAAATGTGTCCGAGTGGTGTCAAGAATTGTATGATCCTGACTCTTTGGGAAAGCGGACCCCGCTACGGATAACAAGGGGTGGAGACTTCACGACAGATGGAGTCGGCTGCACATCTTCAATTAGCGCGGGCGGGAACAGCACTGCAAGAAGCGCTTCGTTTGGATTTAGAGTGGTGCGCGATGCGCCTCGTCCCGCTCCGTAACCACGTGCCGTGTTGCATCGCGAATTGGAGGACGCGGGGTGGCCCAAGTTTGCTTTGCAAACTGGGTCTGCAGGAGGCATTCCTTAGAGTTGGTGCCATCAATGGTTGATCTGGCATTCAATCCGGCTAGTCGACACCCCGGCCGATTTCTGGCTGTGATGCATCTGAAACCATGAGAAAAGAGTCGGGTTGCCGAACATGCCTACTGTAGACCCAGGTTGCACAGCAACCATCCCTTTCAAGGTTTTTTTTCATCGGGATTAAGGAGGCGATAGGTCGAGTAGTGGTGCCTGTTTCTTCCGGTGGCGCGTTTGGGGCGCGGACGTTTGGGGCCGCGAGGGTGCTTGTGAAACGCGCGCGTTCGAATTCGCTT
>CAMAVF010000265.1 GCA_945861445.1 Planctomicrobium piriforme
AACCGCAGCCGATCTTCCTCAGAAAACGTCAGTCGAGTCATCCTTGACCCCTCACTCATCCTGCCCATTCCCCATCAGACACCAACACCCATCATCCCAAAAAACCAACGCCTCGCCAAGACCTCATTCCTTGCCGCGCGAAGTATATAAAGAGGACAGCACGCTGATCAACCCCAGCCGCAACGACATGCCCTCGTTCGGCACGCTGACCGCGTGGCTCGCCCAGCGCGACGGATACAGCAGCCACCTGCCCCCGTACGTCATCACTCCCGAGCCGCATTGCGACAGTTTGAAATACATTACCCCGGGGCAATATGGTTCTTGCCTGGGCGCGAAATACGATCCTCTCGTGTTGAATCGCGATCCGGCCGCGGCCGATTTCCGTGTCCCCGATATGGGATTGGTCGATGGGGTCAGCCAAGAGCGTCAGCAACTGCGGAGCGATTTGCTGGGTCAACTGGACCAGCACGGCTGCCGGATAGAAGCCGAGGCGGCTCGCGACTACGCGGTGATGCAATCCAAAGCGTTGTCGATGGCCAATTCCACCGGTGTCAGCCGGGCCTTCGACTTGTCGCAAGAGCCGACCGCCGTCCGCGAGCGTTATGGGCGGCACACGTGGGGCCAATCCCATTTGCTCGCGCGGCGACTGGTGGAAGCGGGCGTCCCGTTCGTCACCACGGTGAACGGCCGCAGTATTATCTGGGACACGCACAAGGACAATTTCAGCCGGCTCGAAACGCGGCTGGTTCCGCAGATGCAGCAGGGCTATACGGCGTTGCTCGAAGACCTGTCAGAACGCGGCTTGCTTGACACGACGCTGGTCGTCTGGATGGGCGACTTTGGCCGCACTCCACTGATCAATAACGACGCCGGGCGCGACCATTGGCCGTCCTGTTATACGATGGTGTTGGCAGGCGGCGGCATCCGGGGCGGGCAGATCGTCGGCGAATCCGACAAGATCGGCGGCGTCCCGCGAACTCGACCCATCACCCCGGCCGACATCCACGCGACCATCTTCACCGCCCTCGGCTACGACCCGCACGCCATCACGTTCCACTCGGCCGATGGCCGCCCAATACAGCTTTCCGACGGCGAGCCCATTCGGGAACTGCTTTAAACCCCTAACAAAACCGGTTGTGAGAAGTTCAGAACCGCGGTATTTCAAGCGGTCCTGAACGGACGCAGAGGTTTTGTTAGAGTCTATTAGGTGACAACTTCGTATGGCACCTCGATCAATCAGAAACTGAGGCCATCGCCATGACGTGGCTGTATTGGGCATTGTTGTCAGCGTTGTTCGCCGGCTTGACTGCGGTTTTGGCGAAGGCCGGGGTGCAGAACATCGATTCGAATCTCGCCACTGCGATTCGTACGGTAGTGATTTTAGTGTTCGCATGGTCGATCGTTCTGGCTCGTCCGATGGGGTCGCTGAGTGCCATCTCGGCCCGGAACTGGATCTTTCTCGTGCTGTCAGGTTTGGCGACCGGCGCTTCGTGGTTGTGCTACTTTCGGGCGCTGCAACTGGGCGAGGTCTCTCGAGTGGCACCTGTCGACAAGCTGAGCATTGTAGTGGCCATGGCGCTGGCCATGCTGTTCCTGAACGAGCAACTCACGTGGCGTCATTGGCTCGGCGGCGGCCTGATTGTGTCCGGCACGATTGTGCTCACCCGCACGTAGCACCCTGACCTGGGCGCGCATCACGGGATCGACCACCGCCAGCCCGTTCCCTCTCCCCCAGCATCTTCGAGTTCTTTGACCCGTGACATCTTCGACACCTTCGACATCTTCAATCTCTTCAGCCGAAAAACGCCGGGTGGCACTAAATCCGTAAGATGGGCACTCCTGCCCGTCCCGCGTGTTTTAATCTCTTCGGCCGTAAACCGTCTGAATGTCACAGGTTGCACAGCGACTAACCCGGAGCATTCACGCCTTGCTGGTAACCCGCAGCGTAAGCGAGGGCGAAGTCACGACTTGCCCTCCCTTACGCTGCGAGTGACTTCGCCCTGACGTTCGACTCGCGACACCTTTGCCACCTTCGACACCTTCGACACCTTCGAATTCTGACATCTTCGACATCTTTGCCACCTTCGACATCTTCGCCGTCTTATCCCTCTTTGTCATCTTCTCAGCTTCAATCTCTTCAGCCGTAAACCGCTGGGGTGGCACAGGTTGCTGTGCAACCATCCCTTTCAAGGTTGGGCGCCATCAACGGAATGCCAAACATCGAGTCATGACATCATTGACATCGACATCTTCAATATCGTCTGGGGTAAAACCGGTGGGTGGCACCATGAATCCGTAAGATGGGCACTCCTGCCCGTCTTTGCGTCCACAAATACAGACGGGCAGGAGTGCCCATCTTACAGTCCAAACACGCACCAAACTGGGTGCTCCCTGCGCTCTTTGTATTCTTCAATCTGTCTTGAAGTCTATGCAGGGTGGCACCCGGTCGCGCAACACTCAGAGCCACCCAGCATCTTCAAGTTCTTCAACCCGCGACATCTTTGCCACCTTCGAATTCTTTGCCACCTTCGACATCTTTTGACATGTTCGACATGTTCGCGGGTGGCACATCAGGTTGCTGTGCAACCTGGGTCTTCAGAAGGCAGGCATTCCACGGAGTGGAGCCCCCATCAATGGATCACCTGACTTCGACCCGCGACATCTTTGACACCTTCGACATGTTCGACATCTTCGACATCTTCGACATCTTCGCCGTCTTTCCCATGTTGGGCATTCTCTGTTATCTTCTCAGCTTCAATCTCGTCGGCCGTAAGCCGTTCGATACAGTGACGGAACCGCAATCCCCTCACGGTCAAACCGCTTTACTCCCTGAATTTCGTTCTGCCCTCCCACTTTCTGATTGACCAACAATACCCCGCCACCCAAGTCTTGCCGAATCAGCCCAACACACGAACCCCAGATTTTCCAGTCGCTGAGACCTCTCACATCGCTCCAAAGTTAACTCCGCCTTAGTCTTGGGCGCAATCCGATCCCATCGGCGCCCCCGAACTGGACCGAAATTCTGACCGTGGAGAAAAGGCGGCTAAAACACTGGGCGGCCGAGGCTGCACAACAACCCGGGCCACACCGCGCGTGGTGGGGCAGCGGCGGGAATGCAACTGCTTTGATGGTTATCGGATTCTTGCTCGGAATTGGGCAGAGGGCAAATTCTATGAGAAGATCATCAGAATAACCGACCCACTGTCTGACGGATAACCAACCAAGTCAGAAGGAATCAATCGCCGTATTTGGTTCCTGACACCTTTGTTTTTTTGACACCTTTGTTTTTTCTGACACCTTTGTTTTTTCCGAAAGTCTGGCGAGGCTGTTGTCCCTGCAAGAATTCCCCACAGGTTGGGTTCGGGCGCCTCTACGCGAGTTTTTCGAATTTCAGCGCCGACAACTCGAAGTCCCCAGATTGCCAGTTCCGGCATTGAAAAAATGTTCGCACACGAAGCGCTCTCTTTGTTCTGTTAACCACTGGCTCCCGAACTAGCGTGCCATAGGAAATAAATCTGAGTGGTTCAACAGCAGTTCGAAACGAACAGCCTTTTTGACAATTTTATGATTCATTCGTAAGTTACTCGCTCTTTGCCCTTCTGTCCCTTGCGCGGGAAAATGAATCCGCAGGATCCGGCTAAGGGTGCGGGCTTGAGCGTCCCCACCCGAACAGTCGTCGTGTCCCTGGCGACCGGCACCGAGGCGCCAAGCCAGATCTCGCAGATCATCCAGGTTCGCAACGCGCACTGAGCGAACTGCGATCGGGACGGCAACCCAAACGACATATTAGGAAGTGACCTTGGCGGGCGGCGGAGCCACCAGCGATGCCAAATTCCCCATTGATGTTCCACGTTCGCAAATAATTCTCCGGATTCTGCGGTCTCTCTGTCGCGGAGTGTCGTCTTTTATGCTTGTGGCCCGAATTTCATTTCTTAAATTTAGATGGCAAACGCTGCATAAACGCGGACTGTCCGGAAACGTACTGCGAGCTGCCTCTCAAATCGCAGGGCTGAATTGGAAAGAACGGAAATTCTGCCCACAGTATCGCTGTTTGGCATGTTGTTGTTTGAAGTTCCACAGGAGAAATCCCATGCATGTCATTTGTCCTCGTTGCCGCGGTCAGATTGTGGTAAGTCCATCCCTCGCCGATTGGGGTGGTACGGTGCAATGTCAGTCGTGTCACGAGTTTTTGGACTTGCCGCCGGATAAACCGGTGCCCACCTTTGGCGGCTCTCCTCCCATGTCGCCTACCCTCGTCGCAAAGTCCTCCGGAACGGGTTTCTTCGCCGGATCGCGAGGGACATTGGTCCTGGCAGGTGGATTGATCGTAATGCTGATGGCTGGCTTTTCGGGACTGGTACTCCTGGGATTGGGAATTGCCTGGGTCGGATCGAACAAGGTGGTCGTCGCGGCCCCCGCTCGGGAATCGGATTCCGAGGCGAAATTGTCTCTGATGCTGAAGGAACTTGAAGCAAAGTCCAAGGCATTGAGAGAAGAGGTCCAAAAACTCGAAAAGGACCGAGGCAAGCTGGCTACCGACAAGGACCAACTCCAGCAGCAACGCGATGCGTTGGCTCGCGAACTGGAAGGTCTCATTGCGCGTCGTCAGGCACTCGACAAATGGAAGCGGGCCGAATTCCTGTTGGTGAATCCGAACAGCTTTGCGGTGGGTCTCCAATCGATGCCCGATGGCCGGTTTATGGTTGTACAGAAGTCCGAGGGGCTGTTGCAGCAGGATGCGGTTAAGTGGGCCAAGAAAGAAGGTCACCATCCCATTGACAAAAACCCGGCATTGACGCGCCGTCTGTTCGACCAGGTGGCACCGGGCGAAGTCGTACCCGAGTCACTCGCCAATGAGATTCGCCCCTACTGGAGTCCGCGGTGGTTCGTGCCGTTTCCTCCCGAACGACTCAATCCGCCGTTTCTCGTTTTTCAGGACGCTGAACGGGGTCAGCGTCGTTTGGGCTTTTTCATGGGGTCGAAGAATAATCAACTCAACTTTCGCGGAGTTGCTCCGACTAACGACACGATCGCCCTCAGCCGCGTGCAGGTGGGCAGTGCCCGCGCTGCTGAAGGTGACAAGATATTATCGAGCCTGAACGACGTTGATTTCGTGGATTATTGCGTGCTAAATGCTGCGCAGAAGCTGGGCTCATCCGACGGGAAACCGTCCGTCGTACGAGTGGCGATCCATTTGAATGTTGATGCCCTATCGGAAGAGTTGAAACTGTCGCGCCAGGCGGACACGCGCGGTGCGGACCACTACTTCGAGTTTTATGCCCGACTGCACGGGAAGCCCTACCCGCGCGATGCCCGTAAGGAGCCGGTGCGGATACTGCGAGAAATCGCCATGTACGTCGAGGATGAACTCTATCAGAAGCTGATCAAACTGGGGATTCCCGTCGTCGAGCGGCAGCAGATTCGGGCCATCATAAATGAAAGCCAATTTGGTAAAGGTTTGTCACCTGACGCACAGGATAAGATCACACAAGTCGGGGCGACGCATATGCTGTTCGCAGATATTCAGGCTCCTCAGGCCGGGGGACGTTTTCACATTGCGTTCCGATTAACCGACGCGCGCAGAGGCGAAGTTCTGTGGGCGGAAACGGGCGAGCGTCTGACGCCAAATCCCAGCTTGCATCAGCGGTTCCTGCTGCATACGGGAAGCCTGGCCGTCGTCAAAGTCAAACAGGAGGCGATGGCAGGGTTTCACGGGATCGAGGATCCGCCTATCGTCATGCCGGCGCAATTGGGAAAAGCTGCTGCACGCGAGCACCTGGTCATCCTGGAAGGACCGAGCTCAGGCAACTCGATTCGCTACCGCTCGCTCTTCGATACATTGACTCATGAACTCCCCAGAACCCAGTTTGAATCCGTCACACCCGTGACCAAGGATGCTGAGATTCCGGCAACTTTGCAGTTGCGATATGTCGTGTGGAAATTCGGATCGAGACTCTTGCCCCCCGCTGGTCGGGTGCTGCACGTTGACGGGGATCGGGCGACCATCGCGCTGGGCGCTCGGAATGGCATCCAGCCGCAAGACACGCTGCATGTCCTGCGGCCCACGGCCGCGCCCGCCGGCGACGCGTCCGCGGCTGGATCGAATCAACACCTGTTGCTGGCCACGACGTTGAGTGTCACTGAGGTCAGCGACGGTCGTAGCCAGGTCGTGATCGGCGATTCCGGTTTGCCTGCGGTGGAAAATGAATCGGCCCTGCTTCCCAACGACTTGGTCATTGCGAATTCCAGGCGTACCGTGTCCGTCGCATTGCTGGCCCCCGGATGGAAGGCTCCCTCCAGGGATGTCTTTTTCCGACTCAACATGAAGCTGCCGGTCGCATATCAACGCGTGGTGCAGGAGACCACGAAGAACTCGCAACAGTTCAAGGACCGCGTCGGCGAGGGACTCCGCCAACTTGGCATTCCCGTTTTCTCAGAAGTCGATGCTGACGGACTGCTGGAAACCGGTGCCTCGCACCTGCTGGGCGGATATATCGAACCGCTCGATACGAATCGCTACAATCTGGAGTCGATGATTTTCCCACTGAACGCGACGAACATCGGGCTGATCGTGGATCCCAAACTGGCGCTGCCGAATCTGGGCCAGGAACTGGCTCGATGTGAATTCGACATCACCCCGCTGTCCCTGAAATAACACCGTTCCAACGGCACCCACTTTTGAACTCGGGCCATGAGCGAAGAACCGATCAATCCACTGGAACCGTTTCGCGGCTACCTGAAGGTGCTGGCGGGATTGCATCTGGATCACAAGCTGCGTGGCAAGGTGGACGCGTCGGATGTGGTCCAACAGACGATGTTGCGTGCCCATACCGCACTGCCTGAATTGCGGGACCGTTCTCCGGAGGTTCTGACGGCATGGCTGCGTCAGATTCTGGCCAGCGAACTGGCGGACGTTGGGAAACACTATCGTCGTGATCGGCGCAACATCGCCCGAGAACTGGCAGCGGACATCGACCAATCGGCTTCCGGTCTGCAAGGCTGGCTGGCGGCCGATCAAACCTCGCCCAGCCTGGCAGCGGCGAGGAATGAAGAATTGATCCGACTGGCCGACGCGCTGATGCTCCTGCCGGACGATGTGCGCGAAGTGGTCGTGTTGAAGCACCTGCAAAACGTCCCACTGCAAGACATCGCACAACAGACGGAACGCACCGTGGCGTCCGTGGCGGGGTTGCTCCGTCGGGGTCTCGCCAAGCTCCGAACCATCCTGTCGCCGTCTGCCTGATTTCCAAGCCAGGGGTTTCCGCCATGCCCACCACCGCCGACTCGAACCCGTTGCTGGATGCCTTGATTGCAGCCTATTTGCTGGCGGTCGAGCGCGGCGAGTTGCCGGATCAAGAACAACTGATCGCGCAGCATCCGGAACAGGCCGCCGGATTGCGAGCGTTCTTCGCCGACTTGAGCCAGCTCGACGAGGTGGCCGTTCCGCTGCGACTGGCCTGTGGCGCAGACTCGGAATTGCGCCGTCGAGTCAAGTCGCTGCTGCCACCCCACGCGGATGCTGTCAATCCGCCACCGACACCTGCGCAACTGGAACACGAGGGGACCGCGACCACTTCGGGCGACACGGAAAACAATCGCGACTCACGCCGGGATGGCAGCGGCGTGGATTCCAACGAATCGCAACCTGTGCCGCTCGACTTCTTATCGCCATCGGCCAAGCCGGGCTGCCTCGGCACGATTGGACAATACGAAGTGCATTCGGTCATCGGCCGTGGCGGCATGGGACTGGTTCTGAATGCGTTCGACACCCGGCTCGATCGCATCGTGGCGATCAAGGTGCTCGCTCCGGAACTCGCGGCCAATGTCGCAGCCAAGAAACGGTTCCTGCGCGAAGCCAAGGCGGCGGCGGCTGTCACGCATCCGCACGTCGTCACGATTCATGCCGTCGATGAGGATCGGGTGCCGTTCCTGGTCATGGAAATGGTCGAGGGGAAAACTTTGCGGGACAAGATCGAGTCCGACGGCACGCTGGAATTGAAAGAGATTCTGCGGATCGGGTCGCAGATCGCCTCCGGATTGGCCGCCGCTCACAAACAGGGCCTGATCCACCGCGACATCAAGCCCGCCAACATTCTGCTGGAGAACGGTGTCGAACGCGTGAAGATCACCGACTTCGGCCTAGCGCGGGCCGTCGATGACCTGAGCGTCACGCGTACGGGCGAGGTGGCAGGCACGCCCCAGTACATGTCCCCCGAGCAGGCTCAGGGTGAGCGTGTCGACCATCGCAGCGACCTGTTCAGCCTGGGCTGCGTCATGTATGCGATGTGTACCGGCCGCCCCCCGTTTCGAGGCGACACTGTGATCGCGGTCATCCGCCGGGTCATCGACGACACTCCCCGTCCCGTTCGCGAAATCAACCCTGAGATTCCCAAGTGGCTGTGCGATATCATCACCAAGCTGCTCGAAAAGAAGCCGGCAGACCGTCACCAAAGTGCCGCCGAAGTCGCCCTGCTGCTGGAGCAGCATCTGTCGCAATTGCAGCATCCGCGATCAGAGATAACATCCGAACGGGCAACGCCCGGTATTGACTCCGCCCAACCTGCGGACCCGCCACATAAGGGGAAACAGGACAATCAGGCAGGAAGTACGAGCGGCGACGAATCGCGTGGCGGACGTTCCGAACGGAAACTCCTGATCAAATCGCTGGTCTCCACCATCACCCTCGCCGTCGTTGTAGTGCTGGCCGGAATCCTGATTCAAATCACGAACAAAGACGGCACGAAGACCACGATTGAGGTTCCCGATGGCTCAAAGGTGGAGATCTCCCATGCCACCGATGGCCAGTCAGAAATGCCAAAGGCCAGCCAGCGCGTTCTGCCCGACGATGCCCCGGCACCGGCGATCGCGCCGTTCTCCGCAGCAGACGCGAGGAGACATCAGGATGAATGGGCGGCATACCTCAAAGTGCCGGTCGAGTACACGAACTCCATCGGCATGAAATTCCGCCTGATCCCTCCGGGTAAATACTTACGAGGAAGCCCGCCAGAGGAAATCGAAACTGCGATTTCACAAACGCCGGGCGATAATTGGAGGACGGTCATCGAGGGTGAAGGTCCGCGTCACGCAGTCACCTTGACGCAACCGTTTTACATCGCCACGTACGAAACAACGCAGGAAGAATACGAGAAAGTCACGAGTAAGAACCCGTCGGAGTTTTCGCCGATGGGTGTTGGCCGCAAGGCGGTGGAGGGTCTGGATACCAAGCGATTTCCGGTTGAAATCGTCAGCTTCTACGACTCCGCCGAGTTTTGCACCGCACTGAGTCGTCGGGAGCAATTGCAGCCGTTTTACTGTGGTGACAAGCAGGTTCTGACGCACGCCAAAGAAGGCACTGGCTATCGACTGCCGACCGAGGCTGAATGGGAGTATGCTTGTCGAGCGGGGACCACAACGCTGTATCATAATGGCGATACCATCGCCAACCTCATGTCGGCCGGATGGTTTGATGTCAACGCGAGTTCGCGCACTCACTCGGTCGGTGAGTTGGCGGCCAATGCGTTCGGTCTCCATGACATGCATGGGAACGTGGATGAATGGTGCGATGACGTCGCTGACAATTCAGCCTATCGTACGTTTCAGGGGATCGTGGTGGTCAATCCCCAGAAACTAAGACATGATGAAAGTACTTGCATCTTCCGCGGCGGTAATTTCCTGCTAAGCGCCGCCAAGTGCCGCTCCGCCTCGCGGAATAACAGCTTTCCCGGCCTGCAGGGCCGATTGATTGGATTTCGAGCGGTACTTTCCGTTGCTGGAGTCAAGCAGATGTTGGAAAAAGACGGTGGCGGCCTCGAACGTAAGTGACGAGAACAAGGACGCCCAATCTCCGGAATTCGCGGAATTCCGCGGTCAATCGCCTCCATCACGGGTCAATAGAAAAGGTGTCAGGAACCGTTGTTTTCTGGTTTTCGCGGTCTGCCTCGTGGCCGCAGCGTGATTTCCAGGTCGAGTTGCTTGGCGATGCGCTCCGTCCAGTCGGAATTCCCAAAGGGAGACCCGCGGGCGACGCTGCGGCGTAGGGCGGCCAATTCGGCTTCCGATTGTGGTTGTTGCAGATTACTGACGCCGCATAGTCTTCCGGCTTGTAAAAGAGATCAGCCCGAGCGTTCGCGCGATTCAACGAGAAAGGAATGGAACCGTAGGAGTTTAGTCCCACGTTTCGGAATGGTGTTGCGTGGGTCGGCAGTTTGGGGTACATCGGCGTCGGTCCCGAGTCGGAATGGATGCCGATGCAATTCAGCTTTTATCCTACACACGAACACGCCTGCCCGCACGTGGGCCATTGTC
>CAMAVF010000266.1 GCA_945861445.1 Planctomicrobium piriforme
CTGGAACTGGTGTCGCAACATTCTCGGGCCTTCAGTACAAGCGTTGCGGATGTTGGCCTACAATCCACCTCCGACCCCCGAAACAAAATCCGGATGAACCGACCACGGCCGCATCATCCCCTTTTCATCACACCAGGCCCGACCCCGGCACGTCTTATTCATCTTCCGCTTCCAGCTTCCGCTTGCTCTCTTCAATCTGCACTCGCAACTCGTTGGGAACGGCGGGATATTGCAGATTCAATGCGGCCACGGTGTGCGTCAACACCTGGGCCACGATGGACCGGCAGACCCATTTTTCATCTGCCGGAATCACATACCACGGAGCGTGCTCGGTGCTGGTCGCGTTGAGCATCTGCTCGTAGGCGTCCATGTATTCGTCCCAATGTTGACGTTCCGCGACGTCCATCGGCGAAAACTTCCAATGCTTCTTCGCATCCGTCGCACGTTCCAGGAACCGCCGTCGCTGTTCGGCTTTGGACACGTTCAGGAAGAACTTCACGATCCGCGTACCACTGAGCGAAAGGTGTTCTTCGAAGGCGTTGATTTCCGAGTAACGTCGCTCCCAAAACGACTTCTTATCCGGTCGCGCACCGGGAATTCGCTGACTGGCAATCAATTCGGGATGCACTTTGACGATCAGGACCTCTTCGTAATAGGAACGATTGAAGATGCCAATATGCCCTCGTTCCGGGAGGACCTTCGAACAGCGCCAGAGAAAATCGTGATCCAGTTCTTCATGCGACGGCTGCTTGAAGCTATACACGCGGCAGCCCTGCGGATTGATACCCGACATCACATGCTTGATGGTGCCATCTTTTCCCGCCGCATCCATCGCCTGGAAGATCACCAGCAGTGACCACGAATCAGACGCATACAGAATATCCTGGGCCTCGGCCAGTTCATTGATATCCTGAGCCAGCAGCCGTTCCGCCTGCAGCCGCCGAGCCTTCACCGGATTGTCGCGATCCCCCGCCCAACCGGGATCATGATGCTTCAGCTTCAGCTTTTTACCAGGCTGGACCCGGCACATCTTCAGAACATCATCCACAGATTTGAGCATGAATTATTCCAGCAGTCGATCGGCAAGAGTTGCTGCGATTTCGATGACACGAACGGGGAAGAAGAGTTTTAGCCACGGATTAATTGCCTATTGCTCGTCAATCTCGGGCGCTGGCCCAGCCGACTTGGGCAAGACCTGAGTTTCGCCTTTGTCGCTGCTCGCTTCATACAACGGCATGGCGTCCGGGATCCAGTTCGTCAGATTGCGAATGCGAGTCTGATCGCTGGGGTGCGTCGACAAGAACTCGGGCGGCTTCTTCCCGCCGCTGGTCGCGTGGGTCATGCGTTCCCAGAAACGAATCGATTCGCCGGGGTCGTATCCCGCCGCCGCCATCAGCAGGATTCCGATATGATCGGCTTCCGATTCGTGCGTGCGGCTGTACTTCAAGATGCCGAACTGCGCCCCCGCGTTCAGGGCCTGCAGCAGCCCCTGGCGCTGGCGAGGGTCCAGGTCTCCCATCGCGGCACCGGCCGCCATCATCCCGATCTGCGTCATCTGTTGAGTCGCCATGCGTTCCGAGCCATGATGAGCGAGAGCGTGCCCGATCTCATGCCCGATGACCGTGGCCAGACCGGCATCTGTTTCCGCCACGGGAATGATGGCCGTGTAGACGACCATCTTGCCACCCGGCAAACAGAACGCGTTCACTTCCCGACTCCGGATCACGCGCAGCTTCCAGTCGAATTCCTGTAGCTTTAAGCCGGCTGCCTCCAGGAAACTGGGACTGGAAGCCGCCTTGATCAGGCGTTGTGTGACAGCTTCCACGGCACGCACATCGGGACCATCCTCTTCCAGGTTGGCCTGACTGAGGACCTCTTGAAAGGCCTGCGCGCCAAGCGCCATTTCCTGTTGACCCTTGACCGCCAGGACCTGGTTCCGCCCGAACGGCCCCCGTTCGCAGCCCCGGATCATCGTAAAGGCGACGACCAGCAAGCCCAACACGATGGGTATCATCCGGACACCCAGCCGCGTCAGAATCTGCCGGCCGGGATTGCCACCGTAGCGAGGATCTCCGTAACTCACGATATTCCACTCCTGTAAAACGCGGCCATCATCAAGCGATCGGCAGCGAAATGGTTTCCAGATCAGCCAGCAATTGTTGTCGATCTTCAGCTTTCTTCACCAATTCCGCAAGGCGTCGAGCCTGTGCCTGCTTCAATGCAAACGGCCCGACGTTGCCGTCGGGCCGTTGTTTATCAATCATTCGCCCACACCAGCGATTAGTGCTGGAACAGGAATTCCTTCGAGTTCAGAATGGCCCAACCCACGTCTTCCAATGCCAGGCGGCGATCGGCAGCCGCGGAGATGTGCTTCACGGCAGCGGTCATCTCACCCTCGACCGGTTTCCGGCTGAGCGCCGACATGTAGAGTTCCGTGATGATGTCTTCGTTGGACTTCATCGCAGCAATCAACGTGGCGATCCGGCCGTTGTTGTCACGCAGCTTATTGTGGACCACCGGGCCGTTGATCATCTGCAAGGCTTGCGACAAGTTCGATTCACTCGACCGTTCGCACTGGCAGGCCATTTCACGTTGCGGCTGACCGAAGATCTTCAAGAAGTAGTGGTCGGTCGGCGGATCGGGCAGTTCCGTCGCCCGTGTGCCGACTGGCAGACCAGGGAAGGTCTCGGGAACATTGGTCACGGCGCAAATCGCGTCGAGCAACTGTTCGGCCGACAGCAGACGGGTCGTACCGTGTGAGGCATAAATCTCATCGTCCGAATTGAACTGATTCTTACGCGAGCTCAACTGGTACGTGCGACTCTTCATGATCGTCTTCACGGCCCACTTCATCGAGAACTTGTTGGCCACGAATTCCTGAGCCAGCTTCTCCAGCAACGGAGCATTCGAGGCCGGGTTCGAATCACGGAAGTCATCGACCGGTTCCACGATTCCGCGGCCCAGCAGGTGACCCCAGATCCGATTGATCGTGGCCTTGGCGAAGAAGGGATTGTCGGGAGCCGTCAACCACGCGGCGAAGACCTCGCGGCGATCCTGACCATCGGGCACGTCGACGTCACCCTTCAACAGCAAGTGCGTCTTCATCGTCTTACCCGTTCGCGGCTGAGTGACTTCACCCGTCGCATTGACGAAGATCACTTCTTCGTTGGCATCCGCAGTCGGCTTGCGACCGACCCGGACGAATGCGGCACCGATGCCGTAGTAATTGTCCTGAGTCCAGCGTTCGAACGGATGGTTGTGGCACTTTGCACATTGAATGCGGATGCCGAGGAACAACTGGGCGGTCGTTTCCGTGGCATCTTGAGGATCGCGGCTGGCGCGCCAGTAGTTGGCGGCCGGATTCTCATAGGCACTGCCCTTGGCGGTCAGCAGTTCACGAGCAAACTGATCGAACGGTTTGTCGTCACGGATGCTTTCGTAGATCCACAACCGGAACTTGTGAACTCCGGTGGCATTCAGTTTCTTCGAATTCGACCGCAACACGTCGGCCCACTTGAGGGTCCAGAACGAGGCGAAGTCATCGCTTTCCACCAGTTGGTCGACCAATTGGTCACGCTTCGTCGGAGCCGTGTTGGCCAGGTAGGCTTGCGTCTCAGCCACGGTCGGCAGGCGGCCGGTCGTGTCGAGATAAGCCCGGCGGAGGAATTCTTCATCGGTGCAGACGTCCGAAGGGAGAATCTGCAGTTGCTTCAACTTGGCAAACACCAGATTGTCAACAAAGCCGTTTTCAGCCGGATTGTTCCAGGCAAACCCGGGGACCTGCTCGAGGAAGGTGATGTAGCTGGTTGCCATCTTGTCGAGGTAACGCCCCAGAACGGCGGTTTCACCGCGTGAGTTCTTGGTGACCAACCCATTTTCGTCGATCTTGGCGACGGTCTCATTGGAAGACGTGAAGACGGTCAGCGCGGTCACATCCCGCACGCTACCATCGCTGAACGTGCCCATGACGACCATCTGCTGGCGTCCTGCGGCTTGCTGGAACGTCCGGGACTCGGGCAAGAGTTGAATCTTGACGAGATCGGGTTCAGTGGCTGCATCCAACCGCAGACCTTCGGCAATCCAATCGTACATGACGCGGTGCGGGGGATCGTTCTTCTTCAGACGGCGACCGCCACCGTGGGCGACTTCCATCAACGGCTTCTTCAACAACAGGCTTTCAGCCGGTTCCAAGGCATTGGTGCGGCGACCGTAAAATTCGGTCCGCAGCGTCATAATGTCGAGTGCCGGGTCATAGCCCCGCAGCGACAAGCGGAATCCACCCTTGCCTGACGGAGAACCGTGGCAGGCACCCATGTTACAGCCCGCCTTGGACAGGGAGGCAATCGTGTGATTCTTGAAGCTGACTGGAGTCGGCTGCGCCATGTTCTTCACTGTGGCTTCAGCGACCGCCTTCAGGGCACCGACCGTGGCAGTGATCTGCACGGTCCCATCCGCGACCGGTTTCGCCACTGAGCGGTCAACCTTTGACACGGCGTCGGCCGAGGACGTGAAGACGGCAACCGTCGTCAGGTCTCGCATTTCACCGTTGGCATACTTGCCCGTGACGATGATTTGCTGTTGAGCCCGCGTGCCGTTCAATTCGAACTTGGCAGGGTCAACAATAATCTCCGTCGGCGTTCCAACATCGATCGCCGGCTGATCGGCGGCAAACAACAGACCAGAACCTGTGCAGGCCATGGTCAACGAAAACAGGATCCAGCGTCGCATAAGTGGATAACTCCGTCTGGGGGTGGGAGGACGCTAATAAGGCGGCTCTTTACGGCCCGCAAGGTGAGGCCGTGCTCTACGATTTCGGGCAAAGTCAGTCGAATCGCAGATCATTGCCGGGCGAGACTCAACCGCCTGATACTGGGAAGCATGCAGACGATTGGGGGCTGCCGATACAACGATTACGACTCTATTATTCTCTTGAGCTTAACACAGATCAATCTTCGCTTAAATGGTATTCCGGTATTTGGCGGCAGATTTGGCAGAATCGATTCTGATACAAGCTCGAAGCGCAAGCGAGGAATTTCACGGAAGTCGCAAGGCGGATGCACTGGCTTGCGCTTCGAGCTTGTATTACTGCCACGGCGTGGCAGGACCAAATTTACTCCACAATCAACTTGGCATTGGGGGCGGTTTCCGCAAACTTGACGTTGGCGGCGGTCCCTTCACCCTTGATGCTCAGGTTCTCAATCGTCCCAACCTGGGCGTCGGCTGCGGCCGTCAACGTGATTTCGATCTCGGATTTGCCTTCTGGGATCGTCGCGTCGGCCGCCGTCACTCCCTTGGGAAGATTCGCAAATGTCAGCACAATCGGTCCGTTGTACGCAGGGTTCCTGACAGCGACCACTTTCCCCTTCAACATCGCACCTTTCACAATTTTTGCTTCTCCCAGTTCCGCTTTCAGCGTGAACGGAGCCGACAAAGTCAACCGGACGGCGGGAGCGGCCTGCACGACGGTGTCGTTCCCCTTCTTGCCCGTTCCGATCAGCACGCCACTGAAACTGCCCAACGGAGCGGCCGCGGCGGCCGTAAAGACGATTTCAATCTCGTTCTTGTCCTTGTCGATCGGCTTGACGGCCGCGGTAATTCCGGCCGGCAATCCGTTCGTCGCCGGTTCCACTGCCAACGTGATTGCTTCGGGGAAATCTGCCGCCCGGATCGACTTGATCTTCACCGTCGCCGTCAGATTCTTGCCGAATACAATTTCGGCCGGTTCAGTCCGTAAGACGAAGAAGGGTTGCGGATTTGTTCCCAAGGCCACTGCCTTCGACACAACTTGCGGCGGCAGCGGGGTGGCCGCAAACGCTGCTTTCTGAGCTGCCGAAACGGTCGCCTGGCTGGTGTATTCGACGTCGCCAATCTTGGCTTTGCCGAGGACCTTGACCTGATAAATCTTGCCGTCAGGGGCAGCACCGCCATTCAGAATGGTCATCACGGCCGTCGTTTGACCGGGGCCGATGACCACCCCTGTCCCCGCCACCATGGCCGGAGCGTCCGCGAGACTCAGTTCGATCGGGCCGTCATAGCCTCGGCGAACGGCAGTCACGGTGATCCGCGAAGTGCCCTGCAACGGCACATTCAAAGTATCCGTGGACGCCGCGAGATCGAAGCCCGCCTGGAACGGCTCTACGTTGATGCGGTAGGCAAATTCCGGCCCGCCCCGCTTGACCAGTTCTTCGACAACCAGAGTGTAGTCGCCATCCGCCGGGGCACTGAAATCGACGACCCCTTCATTCGCACCGCTGTCATCGGCCGCGACAACCTGAGCCCCGTCGGCCTTCAGCACGCGCATGAACAGATCGCTCGGCGAACCCTGCTGGCGGGTCACCCCCGAGAATAGAAATCGTTGACCCATCTTCGCCGTGAAGATAAATCGATCGATGTCACCCGGCTTGTCAAAACGCCCATTGATGCTGGCCCCCAGCACCACGCGGGTCGCCATGGCGGGTTCGTCATTGGGTTCAACTTCCAACGCTTCATCACCCGCCCCCACCGACAGGCTGCCGAAACCACTCGCGACACCGTTCGGCAACTTGACGCCGATATTGACCCAATTGGCTGGGTTTTCATTGGCGATGTTCACCGTGACAGGAGCCGCCCCGTCCAGACGCGAGCCGGCAAATGCTAGCTGTGCCGGGCCACCCTTCTTGATTCCCAACGGGTAAGGGGTCGTCACACAGGGAAAATCGCCAATTCGCAGGCGGTAGGTGAAATTGGCACCCCCTTGAAAGCGAATGTCCCGAACTTCGACCAGGTATTCGCCGGCGGTCTTGAAGGTATAAGTCAACCGCGAATCGCCTCCCAGGCCAGGTGCGTCATCGCTGTAAGCCAGTTCTTTGCCCTGCAAGTCCAGCACGCGGAGCATGGGGTCCAGGGCCGATCCCAGCCGTCGAGCAACCACTTCAAACGACAGCGTCTGACCAGCAGCAACGGTCACCTTGTAGAAGCCGCGAGACAGGCTGTCGACATTTCCGTCGACGCCAACCGGCACCGTTAACACTTGAGGCGTGGCGGCAGTCTGATTGGGTTTGACCTGGGCGATCGACGGCAGGTCATCCACCATCATCAGCCACAGGTTGGAAATTCCCGTCGGGTTGGCAATTCGCAGACCGTGGACACCCACGGGCGCGTCGGCCGGTACCTTGAAGGCAAACGTCACTTCCGCAGCGTTCTTACCATTTTCGGGCACATCCGCAGCCAGAGTGGCCTCGGTTGGAAAACTCGTCCAAATCTGGGTGGCTCCGGCTAGACCTCCGCCGCGAATCTTGACGGGCAGCGTCTGACCGGGAAGGACGGCTTGCGGGGAAGTGCTCGAGATGGCGGGGATTTGAGCCCATGCGGCACTCCCCGTCACACAACACGTTATACCTACCAAGACCTGCAGGGTTCTGGCCAATCTCATCAGTGGTCTCCTGAGTTCCCAACTCTGTGTTGATTCTTCACGCTGTCAGCCATCAGTCTTTCGCAACACGCCCCGCGAAAACCCTCATTGGTGAGTTCATCGGGAATTGCTCCGAGACCGGTGCCGGACCGAGGACACACAAACGAACCTTGTTATTCGCCCCCATGATAAGCCAGAGTTCCGGCGCCGGTCAAAGGCAAAGGCCCTTTGCCAACGGTCAGAGTCCGGAAAAAACTCCGGACAATCCATACGACAGGATGTGTCCGCAAGGAGGGTATTGACAGGCCGGTATTGCACCTAAGCCCAATCGCTGGAATGGGATTCGCAGTTCCTGGCCAAGAAAGGTATAGGAGCAGTCGCGTCGCAAACCTATAATTGGGCCACCGGACAACCGACATCGTGGAAGTCTGACGAAATCATGTCAGCCGTCACCACGCAGGGATGAATTGCAGATGGGCCACACCATGTTAACTGACTTTGACTTTGCGAATGACGCAGAGTTTTCCAAGTTGCTGGCTCGGCGGGACGATGTGGAACTCACGACCGCCGCGTTGGAACTCGCCCGCGATGCCTATCCCCTGCTCGATTTTTCTGCGACCCAAAGCTGGATCGCCCGCCGCGCCAGTGAGGTTGCGGCAAAAATCCTGCAAGTCCCGACTGAAGAGCTTGCCTTGGAATTGCTGACAGACTGTCTCGCCGCGCAGCACGGTCTGACGGGCAGCCGTGAAGCCTACTTGCAACCCGACGGCAGCTACTTGAATCGGGTCATCGAAACCGGCCACGGCATTCCGATCAGCCTGTCTGTTGTCTACATGGCGGTCGCCAACCAGGCGGGACTGGGTCTGCACGGAGTCGCCGCACCGGGCCATTTCATGACTCGCTACGAAGCCGTCGACGGGCCGTTGTTTATCGACGCGTTCGCCAACGGCGAGATCTTGAACCTGGATCAGATGCTGCTGCGGGTGTCACTGGCAACCGGATTTTCAGAAGAACGAGCCCTGACAGTGCTCGAACCCGCGTCGGTGCGCACGATCATCATCCGCATGCTCAATAACCTGAAGGCCCTCTATTTTCATCAGGAAAACTGGACCGCCGCCTGGAAAGTCCAGCACCGATTGACGGCACTCCAGCCCAGTTCGTATGAAGAACGCCGCGATCTCGGACTGCTCTCCGTGAAAGCCAATCGCCCCGGCCCCGCCGTCGACATCCTGGAAACATGCCTGAAATCAGCCACGAAAGGGGACGCCAGTGCCATTGAATTCCAATTGGCCGAGGCGCGGCGTCAGCTTTCCGAGTGGAATTGATGATGGTCGCGGATCGCGTCCAAAATTCCGTCCCACGTGAACGTCCTGGCCTCAGCCGATATCGGCAATCCCACCTCTAATGCCGCCGCCGTGGTGACCGGGCTGATGCTGGCCAGTTTCACTGCGTGACCGACACGGGCTCGCGCCGCGGGAGTCAATTTGTCGGCCAGATTGCGGGCGATGGACGGGCTGCTCAAGCCGATCCAGTGCAGCTTGCCCTGCTCAAGGTCGGCCAGTACCTCAGCGGGCAATGCGGCCACATCCACGTTTTGATACACGACCAATTCATCCAGCATCGCCCCGGCGGCTCTCAGTTCCGTCGGCAAGACTTCTCGTCCCCGGCTGGCTCGGGCCCACAACACGCGTTTCCCGGCGACCTCGGGTTTCAACGCCTCCGCCAGCGCTTCCGCTCGGAACGATTCGGGAACCAGATCGGCCTGCAGGTGGAATTCCGCCAAGGCGGCAGCGGTCCCGGACCCAATGGCAGCCAGCTTCGCCCGACCCAGACGGCGAGCGTCACCGCCGGTTGTCCAGAGGCGACCGAAAAGCTGACGCACACCGTTCGCACTCGTAAAGACAATCCAATCGTAATCGCCCAGACGCCCGAGGCACGCATCCACTTCATTCCAGTCCGCCGGCGGTAAGATGGCGATTGTCGGCAGCAGCACGGGATCGCCCCCCAATTCCACCACGCGGTCGATCACGTTAGCGGCCTGACCGTCAGCCCGCGTGATCCCGATCCGCAAACCAAATAGAGCCCGCTGCTCAAACCATTGCAGTGAATCACGCAGCCGGACACATTCGCCGACAATGATCAGCGACGGGGCATGCAAATCCGCCCGACGTACCTGTGAGGCGATATCCGCCAGCGTCCCAGTGACGGTCCGCTGCTGCGGCCAGGTGCCGCGACTGATCACCGCCGCCAGCGTTTCCGGTGGTTTGCCGGCTTGCATCAACGCCTTGGTAATCCCTTCCAGGCGATGCAATCCCATGTAAAACACCAGCGTTCCGGGAAACTGCGACAGAGCCGCATAGTCGAGATGGCTCTCGGCTTTGGTCGGATCTTCGTGACCGGTCACCAGCGCCACGGCCGACGAGAACTCGCGATGGGTCAGCGACATTCCCGCGTAAACACTCGCGGCGAGGGCTGCCGAGACACCCGGCACCACTTCATAGGGGATCCCCGCCGCGACCAGCGCCGCAGCCTCTTCCGTCCCGCGACCAAACAGGTAGGGATCGCCCCCCTTTAGCCTGACCACCGTCTTCCCCGACAACGCCGCGTCGACGAGGTGCCGGTTGATTTCCGCCTGCGGCAGGGCGCGACCATCGATCGAATTGACGCGGCACGTCCGTTCGGCCGTCGCCGACGTATAACGCAGCAACAGCGGATTCACCAACCCGTCATAGAGCACGAGATCGGCGCGCTTCAAACATTCCACCGCGCGCACGGTAATCAGCCCGGGGTCTCCCGGTCCCGCCCCAACCAGATAAACTTTGCCCACAGACGACACGTAGTGGCTCGCTCTCAGTTGGAAGATGAGGGGTCGGGCCTGCGATTTTTCGAAATTGGCCGGTGTGAA
>CAMAVF010000267.1 GCA_945861445.1 Planctomicrobium piriforme
AACGTGAAGAGGTGCCGACGCACGCCATCAGACAATCTTCAACCCGGCTTGATCTTTCCGATCTTTTTGCCCCCATGTTTTTGCCATCCTTCTGCAGTTGATCCATGTGGCCGAGTCGCGGTGGGTTTGGATGGCAAAAAGATGGGGGGAAAAATATGGGAACAGGTGGAGTCGAAGAGCGTGTTTTAAAAGGGAGGGCGAGGCTCCCGCCGAGCCGAGTACGACCGCAGGTCGGCGACCGCCGGAGGCTGCTATGAATGCCTCCGGCGGACGCCGAGCTAAAGCTCGTGTTAGGCTCGGCGGGAGCCTCGCCCTCCCGAATCTTCCATTCTCAAACAGGCATTAAGGCGAATCGGCGGATGAATGCTACGATTTCGGGCCAAAGGGAACAAAGAAATCAAAGGGAACGCGACAAATTAGCGTGGGTTCTTGGCGGTAGGACGTGTACTCTTGCCCGTCGGTATTGGGGAGGTTGAAAACGGAGACGGGCAAGAGTGCCCATCTTACAGGAAATCAAAGAAATCGAAGGGAGCGTCGCGTAATACTCGGCAGAGGAGGGTCGAAGAATCAATTCGTTTGGCGAGCGCAAGCGCAGCAATTCCCCGAAGGGGATACGCAACCTAGCCCAGGGTTGCCGCGACCAGCGGCTACCCTGGGTTTGCGGCCCCGAGAACCAGCCTACCCCAACGGGGTTGCGTCCCCGAGATTTGTGCAGGAATGCCGCAACCCCGTTGGGGTAGAAATCACGTTGGGTGCCTGACCCAGGGTAGCCCGCTACTTTGGAAGCCCCGCGAGAAACTTCCGCAGGCCATCTCGAAATTCCGCCGGATCTGCGTCCAGCACATCGTTGTGATCCGCACGCGGTAACTCGACAAAAGTCTTCGCAATGTCATTGGCTGACTTTGCGGGTGCCAATTCGAAAAGCTTTCGCCCCAACGTCACGGGAACGATCGTGTCCCTGGTACCGTGCAACATCAGCAGAGGGGCGGTCATCTGGGGAATGCGAAGATCTGACCGATAGCGATCCTTCAGGATCAAGGTCACCGGCAGCCAGGGATAATGGATTCCCGCCGCGTCAATCATTGAACTGAATGTGCTTCGCAGGATAAGTCCTGCGGGGGGAGTGCCAGCCGTGCAAAGGTCTGACGCCAACCGAGTCGCCACGCCGCCCCCCAGCGATTCACCGTACAGGATAATGCGATCGGCCGGGACGCGACGGGTTTCCGTGATGTACTTCCATATCACGCGAGCGTCGGCCGCGAGAGCTTCCTCGGTCGGATGCCCGGGATTCTCACCGTAACCGCGATAATCGAACGCGAAAATATGGACGTTCAAATTTGATAGCACTCGGAAGTCACGATCCCGGTCTCCGCGATTGCCCCCGTTCCCCGGGAAAAACAGGACCACTTTTCGACCCTCCTGCAGACGACGATCAAAACCGGCCGCGTCCACCGCAGTGAGTGGCGGCGGAAGGAAATGCCAACCATGCAGTTGCAAACCGTCTTGGGCCGTGATCGAAACCGGTTCACCCGCCCCCGGCAAGAATCCCGCCGCGTTGATCGGGACCTGCGGAACACGCGACGGGGCATAGATCAATTGTCGCTGAGCAATACTGACCAGCAGCACGATCGCCAAATACGACACGAGCCATAATCGAGCAATGATCCAGCCCCAACGGAGCCAGGGTCTCGGACGATCAGGGGGAGTTTCCCGGGAATTGCTCATGTGCGACCTGGAAGCAGGAAAGACAAGTCATACCATTAGAACGCCGAAGAAACGGAACGTCGAACAGGCCAAGCCCGCTGGAAAGCCCGCACTACGGCACCTATTGATTTTGATGTCGATACGCCATCGCTAAGTTGGGAGTTCTGCACTGCATTTAGCGGGTGCGTCAACATTGCCGGATCGCGGCGCACCCGCCATCATACCTGCCAGAAACTCCCAGCGAGAGTTTCACTACTTCTTGAGATCAGAACTATGCTGCGTGGATTGTACTGCCTGGGTTTGTGTGGCCTGCTGTCGATTGCCGTCTGTGAGGCGGCCCCGCGTGCTAAAGCGAAAGCCAAGGCCGAGGAACGAGAAAAAGCCGGCGCCGAGGCCACGATCAAGTCCATCGAACAACTCGGCGGTCGAGTCGAACGTCTGAATGCCGACCCGGCACAACCGGTCGTCGCGGTGATTCTCTCGGGCGTACGCGTCCTGCCGGCCCAGATCAAGTTGCTGACAGACTTTCCCGAACTCCACACGCTGATCCTGCGTGACGGTCCCTTTGACAATGCCGGGCTGGGACACCTTGCCGTGTTAGGCAATCTCCAGGCACTGGACCTGGAAAATACCGCCGTCAACGATGCCGGGCTGCCCGCACTGCGAAAGCTGCCGAAGATCAAGGAAGTCTACCTGACCGGCAGCGGAGTGACCCAGGCCGCGGTGGTCGCGCTCCGGAAGCAGATGCCGGAAACTCAAATCTACTGGCTGCCCCCGTTGCCCAAGCTGACGACGGCGACCGACTACTTCAAATTGGGTGAGCAACTCAATACCCAGCACGAGCGCGTGCAGGCAATTCGCGCCTACACCGCTGCGATGCAGTTGGATCCTAAAATGTCGGCCGCCTACCTCTCGCGCGGCTGGACCTTGTTGAAGGAAGACGAGCACGCCCTGGCGAAAGCGGACTTTGAGAATTTTGCGAAATTGCAGCCGCAAAGCGCGGTGGGATTGGGCGGACTGGCACTGGCGCAGTATCTGATGGGAGAACTCGACAAAGCCACGCTGACCGCCCAGAAAGCCTTGAAGCTCGACAAGAACTGCGCTGACGCCTTGTACGTTCGCGGCATGGTCAAATATGACTCCCAAGACTTCGAAGACGCACTTCCCGACTTCGAACGGGCCGTCAAACTGGAACCGGCCGACGCTGCCAACCACGAGCGACTCGGTTGGACGTACTTCGAAATGAAGGATCACGAGAAAGCCATTGTTGAATTCAACGCCGCTTTGAAGCTGGACCCGAATTTCGAGCACGCCTACTACGGCCGCGGGTTGTATTGGATGTCAGTTCGACAGCCGCTGAAGGCGATTGACGATCTCGCCAAAGCCTATCAGATCGACCCGACATTTCCCGACTACGCGGTGGATCTGGCGCTGGCCTATGCCACCAAGGGTGATTGGAAGTCGGCCGTCGCGACGCAGGAGAAAGTCTTGACGATCGCATCGGCGGAAGACCAGCCGGCACAGCAAAAGCGCTTGAAGCTGTATCGCTCCAGGCAGTTGCCAGCAGGTCAGGGCGAAGTCGAATCAGCCGCCAAGCCGGGAGCCGTGAAGAAGTAGCCGGCGTAGTGAGCTACGACGGGCCACAGGCCATGTGGAGCGGGCAGGTCGCGGGATCGACCGGCAAGCCTGCGCGGTATTTCTTCAACAGGCTTCGTGATTGTTCCGCCAGTTGTGCGCGGACTTCTCGGCGTTTGCCTTTCACGCGTGGGATCGGCATGTCGTCGTAGGTCGTCGTCTGGTGCCGCAACCAGGCAATCACGGCCGCTTCGGCCCGCCGTTCGATGGGGATCCGCTCCGTTCGAGCCACGGTGCCGCTGCCCACTGGCGTCGCGTGCAGGGTGACCGCGTCCGCCAGACGCTCGGCCAGTTCGAGATGCTCAGGAGCGAATGCCAGAAACGCCAGGACCGCGCCGCGGAAATCCTCGACGTAAACCGATTGTTTGCGTTCGCGACGCACCACATCCGATGCGCGACGTTTGGCATACGACTCAGTGGCACGTTCTGCTTCCAGTTCCGCAGTCAGCCGGGCGATCCGATCCGCCGGAGCCCAGACGCCCAGCGAGAAGACCTTGCGGCCTTTCTTTTGCTGGACGGTCCAGGTCGGACCCGCCGCCTTCACGCGCCGCGTCAGTCCGGCATCTCCGGGGGGCAAGACTTGCCAATCGGCGGGGACCGACAAGACTTCACCGGCGGCCGTGCGAACGGTCCGGTCATGCGGTCCGGGTGCGACAATCCGTGTCTCAGTGGGCATACTGACTTCACTCCGATTTCTGCGTGTCGCGACTTGATGAGGCATGCTTCGCGATGAACTCGACGATCGGTGTGGAATCGTCCAAACCATGTGGATGATGCCCGACTCCATGTTTAGCAATCAACACAATTTCGCCCCCCAATTTGCGATAGCGTTCGGCAATCAGGCCGGTGTTTTCCTCCCACGGCACAACGTCATCCGCGTCACCATAAACGTGTAGCAGTGGGACTTTCGCCTTGGCCAGCAGTGCCAGGTTATCCACCGGATTTTTGGTGTAGGCCAGGGCTTCGGCATCGTCCTTGAAGCCATAGCGTTCGAGGACCAGTTGCCAGTCTCGTGGACTGCCTTTCCCCTTCCCTTTGCCACCCGGCCAGCTCTTGAAATCGCACACCGGTGCATCGCCGTAGATGCAGGCGACCTTGTCCGGATTGGCCTCGGCCCAGTTATAGCAGTACAGTCCACCGCGACTCAGACCGACCAGGGCCACTTGCCTCGCGAAGCCATATTTACCGGTCAATTCGCCATAGCAGGCATTCCAGTGCGCGACCGCTTCCGGACTTCCCAGCATGTTCGGCACACTCATGTAAACCACATGGAAACCACGCTCCAGCAACGCGATATCGGGTGCTGGCTTGTGTCCGAAGAACTCACCATGCCAGACCCAGGGGCGTCCCGCGGCAGCCTGTTTGGGGGCCACGACCAGCACCGGCCGGCCGTCGATCTCGAAATCAAATCGCGGAAATCCGTTCCAGACACTTTGTTTTCCGGGAAATGGCGCGGGGGTCTCGGCAGCAATCCCGGAGGCGCTGACCGAGAATAGCGCGACCATCGCCACCGCCCAATGACGTTTCGCAGCAAACCGAGCGGCGACAAATTCGCAAATTAAACTCAACATCGTGGTCTACCAATTTTCAATTGATTGGTTCGGTAATGTGATTTCTCTGTTTGGGCTGGACCGTCGGAATGGGGCGCCCCGTAGCCCTATTGGATCATGGTTGACAGAAAAATGGTACGACAGAAAGATCCTGATTCCGTCGATTCACTCCGCAGAACGGTCTCCTTTTTTCTGTCGTACCATTTTTCTGTCCGTCAGGTCTTTCTGAAACCCCACGTTAGCAGCCATCTGGGGAGCTGAAATGGGCTGTGCCTGTTCGCAGGAAACTGACAGCCGAGTTGACGCTGAGGGTTGATAAGTTACAGAGGACCGCCATACAACACTGAAATGCGAACGCTTGCGGCCCCTTAAACTCTCACGACTGAGAGTCGTTTTCTCCCCATTCTAAGATTATCCAAGTCTCTGGATGGCATTCGTTTGCGCTGCGAACGGCCATTGGTAGGGACCTCTTGAGGGGATCAGACAAAATTGATTCCCGCAGTACGTTGCGTCCTGTGAGCGTCTCCAGTATTTTTACCGTACTTTCAGACTAGTCCACACGCCTCTTGCAGCAGGATGATTGCCGTATGCGGATGCTCTTCTCGTTCTCCCCGGAATTCGCTCTTCCGGAGGGTCAAACGATTCGGACAGGAATTTCGCAGGTATTGCGGGGTGGCTTCTCACGGATGTTGCTAATCCTGGTGCTGTTATGCTCGCTCAGTGGAACCGTTGCAGCTGCTGATACGATCCCGCATCATCATGGTGGTGAAGCCAATCTGAGGCTCCCGAATCTGAATGACGTGAAGTTCCTCGGCGACATGGTCGGGGGTCGCGACTTGCTGTTTACCGGCCTGCTGGTGTCGATCGCCGGTATGGTGTTCGGACTGATTGCCTCGTCGCAATTGAAGAACCTCCCCGTGCATCAATGCATGCTGGAAGTCTCGGAACTGATCTACGAGACCTGCAAGACGTACCTGATCACCCAGGCGAAGTTCCTGTTTGTCCTGTGGTTGTTCATTGGCTCGATCATTGTCTTCTACTTCAAGTTCCTGGAGAACTTCGACACGCTGAAGGTGGGTATCATCCTGCTGTTCAGCGTGATTGGCATCCTGGGCAGCTTTGGCGTGGCCTGGTTCGGGATTCGCGTCAACACGTACGCCAATTCGCGGACCGCATTCGGCAGTCTGGCCGGAAAAGCCTACCCCTGCTATGACATTCCGCTGAAGGCCGGGATCAGCATCGGCATGCTGTTGATCAGCGTGGAATTGCTGCTGATGCTGGTGATTCTGATGTTCATTCCCGGTGACTATGCGGGCCCCTGTTTTGTGGGCTTTGCGATTGGCGAATCGCTGGGTGCGGCAGCTCTTCGTGTCGCGGGGGGTATCTTTACGAAGATCGCAGACATCGGTGCGGATTTGATGAAGATCGTCTTCAAGATCAAGGAAGACGATGCCCGGAATCCGGGTGTCATCGCCGACTGCACCGGCGATAACGCGGGTGACTCGGTCGGCCCTTCAGCCGACGGCTTCGAGACCTACGGCGTTACGGGCGTGGCGTTGATCACGTTCATTCTGCTGGCAGTCAAAGATCCGAAAGTCCAGATTCAACTGCTGGTCTGGATCTTCATGATGCGCGTGATGATGGTCATTGCCTCCGCCGGGAGTTACTTCCTGAACCAGTACCTGGCACGTGGAAAATATCTGAATTCTCAACACTTCAATTTCGAAGCCCCGCTGACCGTCCTGGTCTGGTTGACATCGATCGTCTCGGTCCTGCTGACGTTTATCGTGTCGGCGGCCCTGATTCCCACGCTGGGTGGGGATGCCACGCTGTGGTGGAAGTTGTCGATAATTATTTCGTGTGGCACACTGGCCGGAGCCATTATTCCGGAAGTGGTGAAATTGTTTACCTCGACGGAATCGGCCCACGTGCAAGAAGTGGTCACCTCGTCCAAACAGGGCGGGGCGTCGCTCAATATTCTGTCCGGTCTGGTGGCAGGCAACTTCAGTGCCTACTGGCTGGGCATGATTATCCTGGGATTGATGGGTGCGGCCTACTACATGAGCGGCACGATCGACGATCAGATGATGCTGGCCCCCGCCGTGTTTGCCTTCGGTCTCGTGGCGTTCGGCTTTCTGGGAATGGGACCGGTCACGATTGCCGTCGATAGCTACGGTCCGGTGACGGACAACGCTCAGTCGGTCTATGAATTGTCGATGATCGAAACGCAGCCGAATATCCGCGAAGAACTGCAGTCCAAGTTCGGCTTCACGCCCGACTTTGAACTGGCCAAAGAAAACCTGGAGAAGAACGACGGCGCCGGGAATACGTTCAAAGCCACGGCAAAACCGGTGCTGATCGGTACGGCCGTGGTTGGCGCAACCACGATGATTTTCTCGATCGTGTTGGAACTGACCGACGGATTGCAGCCCCATTTGCTGGCCAACCTGTCGATCCTGTATCCGCCGTTCCTGCTGGGTCTGATTGCCGGCGGTGCCGTGATCTACTGGTTCACGGGGGCCTCCATTCAAGCGGTCACCACCGGGGCTTATCGGGCTGTCGAGTTCATCAAGGAGCACATCAAGCTGGATGACAGCGTGACCAAGGCCTCGACCGAAGACAGCAAGAAAGTCGTGGCGATCTGCACGCAATACGCGCAAACGGGAACCTTCAACATCTTTGTGACGGTCTTCTTCTCGACGTTGGGCTTCGCGTTCCTCGAACCGTACTTCTTCATTGGCTACCTGGTGTCGATCGCCTTGTTCGGTTTGTACCAGGCCATTTTCATGGCCAATGCCGGTGGTGCCTGGGACAACGCCAAGAAGATCGTCGAAACCGAATTGAAAGCCAAGGGAACGCCCCTGCACGATGCCTGCGTGGTCGGCGACACCGTGGGCGATCCGTTCAAAGACACGTCTTCCGTCGCCTTGAATCCGATCATCAAGTTCACAACCCTGTTCGGCCTGCTGGCCGTGCCGTTGGCCGTGTCACTGCGAGAGAAACAAGGCCCCCTCGTGACGCAGGGACTGGCGGTCACCTTCCTGTTGATCTCGATGATCTTCGTCTACCGCTCGTTCTATTGCATGCGGATTCAAGTCGAAGGCGCCGAATCGCACGCTTAGTGAGGGACAGAGAATAGATGCCGTAGGACGGGCACTCTTGCCCGTCTCCAGCCTCTTTTCGACCAATCCAATAGAGCCATCCGGTCACTCGTTGTCGTGGTGTCGATTCATGTCAGAATGGCGTCGTGTCGCTGTTGGATGACAGTCCCCAAAAAAGGAGTTGTCCGGGAATCGAATCTGCAATTCGACTCCCGGACAACTTTTGCACACGCTACCGCCACAGGAAGGTGGCTAGTCCGACAGGTCGAAGGTGAACTCGTTCGGACCGGGTGACGAGACGGTTTCTTTGAGATTGCTCGTATTCGGATCGGCGTACTTCTTGGGAATGAGGCTCTTCGGAGGTGCTGTTGTCGTTTTTGGCGGCTCGCGCCCTATTTCTCCCGTGGAGGGTGGCGCCGATTCCACTTTGGCGATCGTCACCACATGGTCGTCGACAATCGCGCCGTCGTTGGGCTTGAACGTCGTGAGTGTGAACTCGCCATTCGCGTTCGTTTGGCCGGTGGCCGGGCGTCCGTTGGCAGGGGTAAAGGTCACTGACGCTCCGTCCACCGGCGTACCTTGATAATTCACCACCCCCGTCACGGGTGCCGTCGCCGGCTGGCCGTCACCACAGCCCATCAACTGGGTTACAATCAACAGGGTCAAGGTTGAGCCTGTCAGGACACGCAATCTGTTCATTCAGAATCCCTTAACAATGCTTGCGAATCATTGGTAGCAGCAATCCCCCCTGGTTTATCCAGGGGGGCGCGGCAGGAAAATGACGCCGCCGAGTGTCCAGAATCCTCAGCCTTAGAAATCACCGACGACCGCACCATCACGGCGGTCACCGATCTTTTGGTAGACGTCATAGCTGATGTTCTCACTCGCGAACCGCACCGCACCGTCGCACAACAGGATATGTGCACCACCGGTATGCTTCGACTTAAAGCCTTCGGCTGTCGATGCGGAATACGGGTTGTTGCAGCCGGACGGGCTGCCAGAAGTTGGCGTAGCGGTGATTCCGGCCTCACCCGGACAGGTTGGAAAGTTGATGGTGGGCGTGGTGAAAGCGACTCCGCCTGCACAGCACATCCAGGGACCTTGTCCCGTGTAGATTCCACAATGCGGACGAACTTCACCCATCGCAATGACGTTGGTCGTGCCATCCGTAATGTCACGAATGGCGGCCGCCCAGGCCTTATAACCGAATGGCCCAGAGATCTCACGTCCGTCGTATGACATGCCCAGATTCGCCGCAGCCGTACCCAGGTAGCCATTCGTGTAGACAAACTGACTGCAACTGTTCTGCGATGCAACGTACTGAGCACCGGCACTCATGGCGTAGTGCGAGATGCCCGACTTGCCCCATTGACCACTTGTGCGCCAAGTGGAAACCTGCTTGCCGTCGGGATTCGAGGGACACAGCCAAACGGCCGGGGGGCTCTGCACGAAGGCGTAAGCTGCAAGATTGTTGTTGTCCCCCATGTAATCGGTCCCCGTCGGTCCCGTATAGAGCTGGTTAAACATGGCGGCTTGATCCATGTAAGGGAACAGGGCGATCTGAGCGCCTCCCTTGCGATGGCCGGTGTCCGTCTAATTGTGGCCTGGCGGAAAGAGCTGATGCACATCGTGGTAATTGTGCAGCGCCAGTCCAAACTGCTTGAGGTTGTTCTTGCACTGCGACCGTCTGGCGGCCTCGCGGGCCTGCTGCACGGCCGGCAGCAACAGGGCGATCAGCACCGCGATAATCGCGATCACCACCAGAAGTTCAATCAACGTGAAGCCGGTTGTTCGAGTTCTTGACGCATGGAGACGCATTCAATTACCTCCTGAACGAATTCCCAAAAAAAAGGAACAGCGAGAACACACTGTTTCTGAAAACTTCAGCAAACCACCGGCGGCCACAGATCACTTGGCTCTGCAGCCAGCCTCGGCGGTCACATGACATTTGCGTAGCGAAACAACTCGCTCGCGATTCAATCGCGAGCTCCATCGTCAACGGACATCAACCTACAAGACGTGTATGAGACGCGAATCCACAGAGCTTAATCGACATGTTCGCTCCGCTGCAGATTCCGCACTAATGGAACGGCGGATGCAGATATCATACCCATTCTTCCCGTTTAGTGTCTAGTGGCTGTGTGGAAATTCCAGGGCTATCGCCAAGTAGGGGTTGACTGCGTTGGATAGAATAGAGTGAGTTTGTGGAGGACAAGTTTGCTTTCAAGGAGGGTTATTCATGTTACCGGCTCGCGCCGGGAGCCTGTTGGCTTATTTGGCCGAGGTTCCCGATCCCCGCG
>CAMAVF010000268.1 GCA_945861445.1 Planctomicrobium piriforme
GTTACAAAACTTTGATTCCCTTAAGAAACAAACGGACTTCGCGTCATTGGTTAATCGTTCCCCTCACCCCCGCCCCCTCTCCCCGGAGTACCGAGGCGAGGGGAGAAAACTCATTCGCAAGGTCGCGGCCTATGCTGCATGCCTCGTGCATGCCGTTCACAGCGGGAATCCCGTCACTGCCAGAAGCAGCGTGCCGGTCAGTTCTCCCAACAGTGTGAAAATGACCCCCACGAATAAGACCCCCGTAGCCGCTTGCGTGTTCTTGAAGACCAGGATTCGCTGCACCATCTGCCAGACCAGCAGCGGCCCGCCGATCCCGGCGATCCAGCGCAATGTCAACCAGATCCACGTGCTGTCCCCGTGCAAATAGGGCCAGGCCACCACCAGCACGGCTCCTGAAATCAGGCCGCGCAGGACTCCGGACCAGCCCAGAAACTCGTTCAGTCGCAGCAGGGGTGAGATCGCCATCGTGGGACTGGTCAGATACGAATGTCCCAGCAACATGCCGCACATGGCTCCGCCCAACGTCAGGGCGGAACTGAGGTCCGACAGGAACACGCAGCTCCAGTGCAGCCGCCAGGTGCCCGAGATCAATTGAATCCCGAGGCTCAGCGCGATCAACGACAGCACGGCAATCACTCTCAGCAGTGCGACTCCGACGCGTCGGCGTTCGAGGGTCCAGAAGACCGAGGCCAGAAAACCCAACCCAGTCAGCGCGATGCACAAGGCAAAATGGACTTGCCCGATCCACGGCGCAACTGCGGCCGGAGCTTGCGGTGTCTGTCCGACAAGAGTCGCCAGCACTCCCAGCCCCATCACGATCAACATCTGCACGCGAAAGAACCCCGACGCCACCGTCGCGTGGGGCATCGCGGCCAAAACCAAACTCATGCCGCAGATCAATCGCACGGCAAACTGAGCCAACATGGGGAAACCTGTGATCGGAAAGAGGAGCGTCCAGCCTACTTGCGGTTAATCAATGACATGACTTCCGCACGGCTCGACACATTCGACTTGAACAGGCCGCGAACGGCACTGGTCACCGTCAGGCTACCCGGCTTTCGCACACCTCGAATGGTCATGCAGGTGTGAGTCGCTTCCAACACCACGACCACTCCTTTCGCATCGAGTTCTTCGGCCATCAGATCGGCCAGTTGATTCGTCATGCGTTCCTGAACCTGGGGGCGATGCGAGATTTCCTCGACGATGCGCGCCAACTTGCTCAGGCCGGCCACCTTGCCGTTGGGCAGGTAACCAATATGCGCGACACCCATAAACGGCAGCAGATGATGTTCGCACATGCTGTTGAAACTGATGTCACGCACCAGGACCAACTCATCGAACTTTTCTTCGAAGACCTTCTTCAGATGATGGCGGGGATCGAGATACAGGCCGGAAAACAATTCGGCATACATCCGCGCGACTCGGGCTGGGGTCTCTTTCAGACTGGCTCGATCGGGATCTTCCCCAATGGCCAGCAGGATCTCGCGTACCGCCCGTTCAATCCGGGGCAAATCGGGCTGGCTGCGAGTCGGATGGGCCAGGACATCTTCAGGTGAATCGTCGGTCATGAGGATGTTTTTTGAGTGCCTCTTCAGTCATACTCAGTTCGGTTGATGCGAACGTGGGGTTCACACAGGCGATTCTAGGACGCCGGGTGGCGAACTTCAACAAGCGCCGTGGGATTCGGGTGGCGGCACGCGGAATGAATGGTCCACAGAAAGGCCAGGACAGATGAAGAAACACTTTGAACCGTCGAGGATGATCCAGAGTCGTCGGAACTGGATTCGAGTAGCCGCTGGGGTGTTGATGGTTGCCGTCGCGCCGTGGACGCAGCTGTCGACTGCCATGGCGGAAGACCGTTACGCAAATCTGTCCACGGAAAAATATCTGGGAGCCGCAGAGATCGCGGCGACGGTCGAGAGCCAGAAGTTCTTCACCGAGGGACCAGCCGCTGACGTTCATGGCGACCTGTTCTTCACCAATGTTTATGCCAACCAGGTCTTGAAGTTCTCCGTCAAGGACCGGACTCTGGCGGTCGTTCGCGAGAACTCGAATGCCGCCAATGGCCTGGCGTTCGACAAAGCGGGGATGCTGCTGGCGTGCGAAGGGGGCACCGAAGATCGAGGACGCGTCACCCGGATCGATCTGAAATCGGGACAATCAACAACTCTTGCCGACAGGTTTCAAGGCAAGCCCCTGGGCGCTCCCAACGACCTCTGCCTGGACGCTGCCGGCCGGATTTATTTTACCTCGCGATCGGTCAAGCCGGACGTGGCGAACGTCAATTCAGTCTATCGCATCGATCCCGATGGCAAAGTAGCGCAGATCCTGGCGGCACCCGAGATTGATATGCCGAATGGGATCGAAGTCACCGCCGATGGCAAGTGGCTGTATCTGGTCGAGTCCGATGGGCGGGCTGACCGGTCGCGCTGTATCAAACGCTATCCATTAAGTGCGGAGGGGACCGTCGGCAAGGGAACGGTCCTGATCAACTTCTATCCGGGCCGTAGCGGTGACGGGTTATGCCTGGATGGCGAGGGAAATCTCTACATCGCCGCCGGTCTGCATAAGACGCGCGGCAGCAGCGAAACACTGGACACCAAGCCCGGCATTCACGTCTTCACCCCCGAGGGCAAACTGGTCGGCTACGTCTCGACCCCGGAAGACACGATCACCAACTGTGCCTTCGGAGGCCCCGATCGACGGACGTTGTTCGTCACCTGCAGCAAGTACCTGCTACAGATCCCGGCGAAGATCGGGAGCAAGAGGTAGTCCCTTCACTGTGCCCAAGTTTCGGGCGACGTGACTGTTTCTTGCGCACAAGGGTCGCTGTCTCACGGCGGGGACTGCCAAGACAAATCAGCTGCACCCCCGGATTTCTCGATCAAAACTGCAAAATCGAAACTCGATGCCTATTGGCACGGCAGTTGTTGTACGGTCTGCCATCTGACGACGAAATCCTGGGATGGAGATTCCCATTTCGTCTGTCACCCAGCGGCGATTGGATTCGTACTGCCCGAACGAATCGCAGGCCCGCTCAGGCTGCCGTGATGTTGTCGTTTTGGTGAACGCAGCATGTGACCAGGTCTCTGGCCCGCGATCAGCGATACTCCCACCTAAACTCGGGGCGCTCACAGTTTCCGGCTGCCATTTCGAGGCTGTACGGCGAGACGGTTCACGGACCACTCTCTTCGCGCGGATCGACCACGCGCGGCCGTAGTCATGGGAATCATGCTGGATAAGACGCTCTCGATCATCCTGGCAGGCGGTGTTGGTTCGCGCTTGCACCCCCTGACGGCCGACCGCGCCAAGCCCGGAGTTCCCTTCGGGGGCAAGTATCGCATCATCGATTTCACGCTCAGTAATTGCCTGCATTCGGGCATGCGGCGCGTCCTGGTGATGACCCAATACAAGTCACACTCCTTGCAGAAACACTTGCGCGACGGCTGGTCGATCTTCAACCCGGAGCTGCACGAATACATCACCATGGTTCCGCCCCAGATGCGGATGGGAGATTCGTGGTATGTCGGCACGGCCGATGCGATCCATCAGAACCTCTATTTGCTCGAACGCAGTGGTGCGGAGCATGTGTTGATCCTGTCGGGCGATCACATCTATCGCATGGACTACCTGGCGATGCTGACGGCACATCAGGAACGGGGAGCTGACTGCACGCTGGCCTGCATGGAGGTCCCCATCGCTGACGCCACCGGTTTCGGTGTCGTCGCGGTGGATGACGAACAGCGAATCACGCAGTTCGTCGAAAAATCGCCCACGCCGGCTCCCCTGCCGAACGATCCGCACCATGCGCTGGCGTCGATGGGCATCTATGTGTTCTCATTGCCACTGCTGTGTGAAGCCTTGGAAGCCGATCATCGCAACCCCGATTCAGCGCATGATTTTGGCAAGGATATTTTGCCCCGATTGATCAAGACGCATCATGTCTCGGCCTACCTGTTTGGCGGTCCGACCGGCCGCGTTTCGCAGGACCGTTACTGGCGGGATGTCGGGACGATTGATGCGTTCTTCGAGGCGAATATGGACTTGCTGCAGCCGCGGCCGCCGATCAATCTGTATCAACCAAACTGGCCGATTCGGACCTATGAGCCCCAGGTGCCGCCCGCGCGCATGATCCCCGGCCCGTCGGGCCAGCAGGGAGAACTGCTGAACTCGATGCTCGCATCGGGAGTGGTCATCGAAGGGGGCTCGGTGCGGCACTCAATTCTCTCGGCCAATGCCTACGTGGGCGACGGTGCCGAGGTCGAGCAATCGATGTTGTTCGAAGGAGTCTCGGTGGGCGCGGGGGCTCGACTCCAGAACTGCATTATCGACAAGTACGTGAAGATCCCACCCGGCACGCTCATCGGACACAACCGCGAACAGGACGCCCAGCGGTTTACAGTCTCTGAACGAGGCGTCGTCGTGGTCCCGAAGAAGTATCAATTCCCCGTCGCCTGAAGCTCCAGAACGACGCTTAACTTTAAGGCTTCATCAGATGCGAACCAACGGAAATCTCTCTCCCCTCGCCTCGGTACTCCGGGGGACGGGGGTGAGGGGCTTTACGAGCGTCATTGAGAGTACCCCATTCAAGAGGCCCTTGTTACTGGATAAGTTAGCACTAAACGTCATTGGTCGATCGTTCCCCTCACCCCCAGCCACTCTCCCCGGAGTACCGAGGCGAGGGGAGATAATTCCTCCGCGGGGGACTGGACCGAGACTGCTCAATCCGAAATGCGGCTACGGTCTATGCCCGTTTATAGAACGGCAATTTGACGACTTCAGCAGCCACGCGTTGGCCGCGAATGTCGACCTCCAGCGCCGTGCCGACGGTCGAAGAATTCTTGGGGACATACGCCATGGCGATCGATTTGTCCAGGGTTGGTGATGCCGTGCCCGAGGTCACCTGCCCAATTTTCGCGCCGGTTGAATTGTAGACTTCGGTCCCTTCGCGCGCGATTCGCTTGATGGCCAGTTGCAGCCCGACCCGTCGGAGGCGATTGGTATTCGCTTTGGCTTGCACGAGCGCCTCACGGCCGATGAACGAGCCCTTGTCGAGCTTCACGGCGAAGGCCAGTCCGGCCGTGAAGGGGTCTGTCGATTCGTTGAGTTCGTGGCCGTACAACGGCATGGCCGCTTCCAGTCGCAAGGTGTCGCGACACCCCAACCCCGCCGGCAGGACTCCCTGACTTTTGCCGGCATCCAGCAGCTTCGTTGCAAGTTCCACGGCATGTGACGCGGGCAGCATCACTTCAAAGCCATCTTCTCCCGTGTAACCCGTGCGAGTCACGATGGCGGGCTGTCCCAGGACTTGGGTTTCCGTGCCCGTGTAATACACCAGGTCCGCGATCTTCGCAGTCGTCAACGGAGCCAGCAACTGGACGGCCAGCGGGCCTTGGACTGCCAACATGAACCACTTTGTCGTCAGGTCTTCAATCGTGACGTCAAAGCCCCCGCGGTGCTGCTCCAGCCAATCGAGGATCTTGATCCGGTTGGACGCATTGACCACCAGCAGCCAATACTGCGAGAAGCGATACACCAGGATGTCATCCAGCACGCCCCCTTGTTCGTTCGTGACCAGCGAGTATTGAATCTCACCCGGTTTCAGCGTCCGCACGTCGTTCGTGGTCACGTGATTCAGGAAACGCTCGGCATCGGGACCGGTGAATTTCACGCGTCCCATGTGGGCGATATCAAACAACCCCGCGGCTTTCCGCACCGCGTGATGCTCGGGCATGATCGACGTGTATTGAATCGGCATGTCCCAGCCGCCGAACTCGACCATCTTGGCGCCATGCGCTTGATGCCAGCCATGCAACGGGGTGGTAAGTAGAGACATGAGGTATTCCAGTACTGGTTGGTAGTTTTCAATGCAGCTTCAAGCAACGGGAAGTTCGCCGACCGCAATCGCCGTCGCTGTCGCATACGACCGACAATGGGAGATGGTAATCAGGATCTGCGTGATGCCGAGTTTCTCGGCGATAATCTTGGCTCCGCCGTGAATGGCAATCAACGGGGCGCCGCTGGATTGGGAAACAACTTCAATATCGCGCCACCCGACCCCCTTAGCCCAGCCGGTCCCGAGCGTTTTCATGACAGCCTCTTTGGCCGCCCAGCGACCGGCATAATGCTGCAGGTACTGCTTGCGATCGCGGCAGTATTGAGCTTCACCTTCCGTGTAAACGCGGTTGATAAAGAGCTCGCCGTGCTTTTCGATCATCCGGCCGATCCGCAGCGTTTCGACGATATCCGTTCCCAGTCCTACGATCCGCATCCCGACACCTTGTGATCTACCAGTCTGTTGAAAAAGGTGTCTGGAACTTTGCCAACCACACGGAATCGAGCGTTTTTCGACGTTCGGAGAGTTCCAGACACCTTTTTCAACAGACTGCTACGTTGGGGCCTCGCTGATGGGGATACGTGGCGCCCCAATCAAGCATCCTGAACGATATCGGAGATCGCCCGAAAAAGGTATTCTCACGCAGCCCGCCACGCCAATCGCATGACCACCAAACCCACCACACTCCCCAGCAGGATCTCGCCGGCATAAAACAGTTCGGGCCACGGCTGAGGCAAGTCACCCAGCTTGCGCAAGCGGCGTTGGAGAAAGGTCGAGAGCCCCAGTGCGTCTTGCCGACGCTGTCGGACGCGTTCCAATTCGGCCTGAAGCTGCTTGCGAAGCGCGACCTCTTCCGGTTTGTCGCTGGCCACGGGAGTTTGTTCGGCCTGTTTCACGAAGCCTGCGGCAGGGTCCCGGCTGAACTGCTGTCGCAACTCGATCTGATAGAGTCGCCACGCCTGAAAGACGATGCCAGCTTCGCCCGCGGCGAGCAGCAAGATGGCGGCGGCACAAACCCAGCGCGACAGTCTGATACGGCATTCACGGCCCCACCAGGCGTATCCCCAGCCGATCAGTCCTCCCCAGATCAGCGGGAACAGACCCAGCAACTTCGCTCGATCGGGCAGTTGCACCGCCAGGACTGCGGCCAACGCCGTGCCGATGATCACTCCCGCGAGCCACGCCAATCGGCGGGGTGCGGGGTTGCTCGGAGGAGGCGAAAGCGTGGATTCTGACATGCGTGTCCCGGATACGATCGCAATTCCATTGTCCACACGGCGCATGCCAACAACGTCCGACAGCGGAACGATCAGCGACTATGCCAGTCGGCCGAACGACATCAGGGTGATATCGTCGTTCTGATAGCGTCCGCTGGCGTGGCGTTTCACGTCCTTCAGAATCAATTTGCCAAGCTCTGTCGGATTGGACGTATTCTTGGTGATAAAGTCTCGCAGGTGATCTGTGCCGTACAAGTTGCTGGCGGGATTCATCGCCTCGCTGACGCCGTCGGTATAGATGACCACGGTTTCACCCGGCCCCAGTGTTCTGCGGCCCACGTCGAAGGGAATCCCCTCGACCACGCCGATCGGCATGCCGACCAGTTCCTCGGCAAACTCTTCAACACTGCCGTCCGCCTTCCGGATCATGGGCGACATGTGCCCCGCGATGCAGAGCGACATCTCGTGCGATTCGACGTCCAGGATCACCAGCGTAAACGTGACGAAGCGACCTTCGACCGCATTCGCACACATGTGGTTGTTGATCCGCTCGCAGGCCTCGCCCACGTCGTCCACGAATTCCAGGGTGGATTGCACCACGCTGGACAGCCGCGACATGACCAGCGACGCTGGCACACCCTTGCCGGCCACGTCACCAAATGCCAGACAAACCTTTTTGCCGTTGTCCTTGGTCGAGACCCCGTAGTAGTCACCCCCCACCGCCTGGGCCGATTCGTACGAGGCGAAGAATTCGTAACCGGCAATTTCAGGAAACTTTTCAGGCAGCAAGGCATGTTGCACGCTGCGTGCAATGTTCATCTCGTTGTCCTGCTTCTGCTTCTCCATGAACGAGACCAGCAGGCGGGCATTTTCATAGGTCACTGCCGCCTGACCGGCGACCGCCATCAACAGGTCCAGATCTTCGTTCTGGAACTGCTTCAAGGGATTTTGCGTATCGATGTTAATGACGCCCAGGGGATCGCCGTTGAGACCCAGCAGCGGTACGCACATCATCGAGCGAATCGTGAAATTGGAAATCGATTCACTGGCGTTGAACCGGGTATCGTTCGCCGCATCAGCCGACAGGATGCCTGTCTTCTCGGTCAGCACTTTGTTCAAGATGGTGCGGCTCAGCTTGACCGAATCGTCGTCTCCCGAGCGACGATGTTTGATCGCGCAGGGGATCATCTGAGCGCGACCTTCTTCTTTCAACAGAATGCAACCGCGGTCCGCCTGCGGAAAGATCCCGAACAGGGTGTCGAGAATCTTTGGCAAGATTGTCTGCAGATCGACCGTTCCGGCGAGACTGCGGGTGATTTCGAGCACCGCCTTCAGCTTGGCTTCCGGACGGACCTGAATCCCCCCGAAGGGATTGCTGCCGACCGACCCCATAATCATGGACGCGTCTTCGGGACCGGCGGCCACTTCCACGGCGAGACGAGTCCCCGGGATGGTGCCATATTCATCGTCGGATTTGGGCTTGCGCGTGGCGGGAGACGACAGGTCTTCGAACCGCAACAGGATCGGACCCAGCTTGATGCGATCCTCGTTCTTGAGCTCCAGGGCGCCTTCAACTTTCTCGCCGTTGACTACCGTGCCGTTGCCGCTGCCCAGGTCCTCGATGAAGTACTTGTTCCCATTCTTGTAGACGCGGGCATGGCGGCGGGAAACCATGTTCGATTCCAGTTGAATCGCACATTCCGGATGCCGTCCCATGACCGCTTCTTCGCCAGTCAGTTCGTAGTTTTTCGCGTCGCCTCCCTGCAGTATCACCAGCTTCGCCATATCGCAGTCCTACTCATTCCATTGCAAAAAACTGTGCGGCAACGGATCCCGTCACCGAGAGATGTTTGAATTCACGTGGCCACGAACAAGACGTTCTCGACTTCACTGCCGGAATCCTGCATTCTGATCACTGACGTGCATCATATCAGTTCTCCATCTCCATCGCAGAATGCACCAGGATTGATCGCGAGTGAAACGAATATCAGACTGATTGTAAAACTGTCGCGATATCCATGCAATGCGCCTGATGCACACGCTCAGACTTCTGCACACCGTCCAGGTCACCGCCGGAGGTTGTCAGCAGTGGAAATCGAGGTCAAAACTGGCGGCACCCGATCACAGATACTCGGACGTTCATATATTCCAGAAGGCGCCTCGTCAAGGCGTGGTCCCCGGCGGCGGGGTGGTCTGGGCACGGAAATCGCGGATGATCAGGTAGAACCCGATGTAATCATAGACGGCATGGGCGATGATCGGTGCCCACAGATTGCCGCCGTATTGCTGTAGCAGCCCCAGGGCGCCTCCCAACAGTGCCGCGACAATGACATAGGTGGGGGTGATCGGATGGGCCAGTCCGAACAGCAAGGTCGCCATCAGCCAGCCTGTCCGAGGCTGCAACACACCGCGAAAGAGAACTTCCTCACCGATGCCCGCGAATGCGGCCAACGCGATCAATTCCCACACCTGGCAGCCACTCAACATGGGAGCTAACTGGTCCTGCACGAAATCTTGAATCCGTTTGAACGGCAAGAAACTACTGTTCCAACTCACGAAAAACCAGACGCTCATCAAACCGCCCGCGAGGAAACCGACAACGACTGCACCCAGATTGGTCAGACCGGTTGCCGTGCGGAGCGGATTCTGTTCGACAGGCAGGGGCCAGACCGCATTCAAGAGACCGGCAACCACCAGCAGCACAATCTCCGTGACAATCCCCAGACGCAAAAACTGTTCGCGGTCCAACTGAAATCTCCATCGAATGAGTGTTCGAAACGCAAGCCCAGGCCTTTCAGGAACCGGCGAACTTGTGTCGGTTGGCGGCGGACGCCGGTGAGTTCCTCGATTCGCTGGCACGCTTCAGCAATGGTCCGAGCCGGCTGCTGATCGAATGACAGACGAATCGCGTCGGCTTGCGCGGCCAGTTCGCTCGTGGTTTGATACTCTCGCCCCCGCTTCCGCAGAGCGTCAAGTCCACCTGCCCGATATTTACAAGGGAGCGATGAAGTCTACGATACTTCCGCTCCGGTAAACAGCGACTCGATCACGTCCCCGCGATTCAACCGTACGGGCCGGCCGAGGCGATCATGCACTTCGGCTTCAGCAGGGATTCCCAGGAGATGATACACCGTCGCTCCCAGGTCATTCGGCGAGAACGCCCGCGTTGCCGGGTAGGCTCCCGATTC
>CAMAVF010000269.1 GCA_945861445.1 Planctomicrobium piriforme
TCGACCACCCTTCTGACTGAGGAACACCATGCGAATCTGCCCGCGAATCTCTGTGTGTACGGTCCTGGTGATCGTCTGTGGCTGTTGTCTGTCAATCCCGCACCTGTTGGCCGCCGAGGGCAAAGTCATGAAATATGCTCGCTTTCAAGTTGGTAAGACGATCGCCTATGGCGTAATCGAAGGGGACAAGATCACCCAAATTGAAGGGGATCTGTTCGGCACCTGGAAGAAGACGGCCACCACGCATGATTTGAAGTCGGTCCGCCTGCTGGTCCCGACCCAGCCGACGCAGGTTATCGCCATGGCCGGCAACTATAAGAGTCACATCAAGAACTCACCGGTCCCTGAGAAATTCCTGATTCCGCAAGCCTTTTTCAAGAGCCCGTCGTGCCTGGTTCCCGATGGTGCCGACGTCATCATTCCGCCCGGCACCAAGGAAGTCCATTACGAGGCCGAACTGGTAATCGTCATCGGCAAGCTGGCGAAGAATGTTCCCGAAGGCAAAGCCTTGGACTATGTGTTCGGCGTGACCTGCGGCAATGATATCAGTGCGCGAGACTGGCAGAAAAGCGACGTGCAATGGTGGCGGGCCAAGGGAAGCGATACCTTCGGCCCCTGCGGGCCGGTGATTGTCTCGGGAGTGAACTACGACGATCTGCAGGTTCAGATGCGATTGAACGGCAAGGTCGTGCAGGACCAGAGCAGCAAGGATCTGATTCACGGCGTCGCGAAAACCGTCAGTTTTCTCAGCCAGCACATTACGCTGCATCCGGGCGATTTGATTTACTCGGGAACGCCGGCCGACACGGCGGCGATCAAGCCGGGCGATCTGATGGAAGTGGACATTGCCGGTGTCGGCGTGTTGAAGAACAAGGTCGCTGCCGCGAAATGACGGTGGGAAACGATCAGCGACTGTCTCCACGCCCCGGAACAAATCTGTCATGCAGGTCCTCCCCGTTATCGACTTGCTGCAGGGTGTCGTCGTGCGGGGAGTGGCCGGACGACGCGAGACCTACCGGCCGATTGAGAGCCAGATCTGTGCCTCGCCCGCACCGCTGACTGTCGCGCGGGCGTTTCGAGATCACTTTGGTCTCGATCGGTTGTATGTGGCCGATCTGGATGCGATCGTGCATCGTCGGCCAAACTTCGATCTGTACCGGCAATTGTCGGCAGACGGCTTTTCACTGCTGGTCGATGCCGGAATTCACGACCTGCCCGGCGCGACCTCCGTCCTGGACGCGGGGGCGGAGGCGATCATTGCCGGGCTGGAATCGATCACCGATTTTGAACTGTTGCCGGAACTCATCACCCACTGTACCTCGAATCGGGTGATCTTCAGCCTCGATCTCCAGCACGGCCAACCGCTGATCGGGAACCGGGCTTGGTCGGAAATGACACCTCTCAGTATTGCACAGACTGCGATTCAACGAGGCATCGCACGCCTGATTGTGCTCGATCTGGGGCAGGTGGGCATCGGCGAGGGGCTTTCGACCCTGGAACTCTGTACTGTCATCCGTTCCCAGAATCCCCACCTGGAACTGATCACCGGAGGAGGCGTCCGCAATGGGAACGATCTCCAATTACTGGTGACAGCTGGGGTGGATGGAGTCCTGGTCGCTTCGGCCCTGCACAATGGGCAGTTGTCGCGACGCGATTTGGAGAGTGTACATTTTGTCGGATAGCCGTGTGCTTGATTCCCCTCCCTGACTCGATCAGAATATACAAGATCGCCCACTTTACCTCGTGATGCTCATTATCGATGGAATTCAGACCGTCGACACGGCGTTTGTTTTGGCTTTGTGGACGGGTTAATAGGCTCTGACAAAACCGGTTGTGGGAATTTCAGAACCGCGCAATTTCACGCGATTCTGAATTGACGCAGAGGTTTTGTCAGAATCTATAAGTCTAGTGAGCGAACACTGGCGGCCTGACCAGGCCGGATTGAGATCAGGGTGAGACCCCGCGCTGAGGGTGTGTTTTCAAGGAATTTCGAGCACTTATGATCAAGCTTCTCCCCGGACAAACCGTCGGCATCGACCTCGGAACGACTTACTCGACGATCTCACAGATTAACGATAAGGGTGAGCCCGTTTCGCTCTTGAACACAGACGGCAAGAAAATTACGCCGTCGGTGGTCTTGCTGGGTGAAGATGGGCACGTGCTTGTCGGGCCGTCATTTGAACGCATTTCGCTCGAACCGCCCGATCACGTCGTCGAAGCCGTCAAACGCCAGATGGGCAACAAAGACTGGTTCAAGCTGTACCAGAACAAGAAGCTGACGCCGGAATTCATTTCGGCCCTGATCTTGAAAAAGCTGAAGCAAGACGCCGAAAAGCAGATTGGCCCGATCGCCAACGCGGTCATCACGGTTCCCTACTACTTTAATGACGTCCGCCGCAAGGCCACTCAGGACGCCGGCCGCATTGCCGGCCTGAATGTCATTGACATTATCAATGAACCGACCGCAGCCACCCTGTGTTATGCCTGGCAGCGCGGTGAGTTGGGACGTGCCGAAGGCCGCGACATCGAACGCACGATCATGGTCTATGACCTCGGTGGCGGTACGTTCGACGTGACCGTCGTGCGCTATACGCCGACCACTTTCCGTGTGCTGGCCACCGACGGCGACGTGATGCTGGGCGGTCTCGACTGGACGCGACGCGTCGTCGATCACGTGTCGGAACAGTTCGCCCGCAAGTTCGGCGGTGCCGATCCCCGTACCGAACCCGAATCGATGCTGACCCTGACCGACGAATGCGAAAAGGCCAAACGGATCCTGTCGACGAAGGCCCAGGTGCCGATCGGAGTCTATTTCAAGGGGAAATCGCTGACAATTTCGATGACCCGCGGCGACTTCGAACGCATCACCTCGGACCTCATGCAGCGCACCAAGGACACCACGGAACTCGTGCTGCAACAGGCCAATGTCAAGGCTGGGCAGTTGGACGAAGTCGTGCTGGTCGGTGGTTCGACCTACATGCCGATCGTCGAAACAATGCTGCGTGAAGTGTGCAATCGGCAGCCATCACGCGAACTGAGCCCCGAAGAAGCTGTCGCCCAGGGTGCCGCCATTCATGCGGCCATTCTGGAAGCGCGTGCGACGGGTGGCGAAAGCCGGATGGCGAAAAGCGTCATCAATCGGCTGCGTGCGGTCAGTGCGATCGACGTCAATTCACACTCGCTGGGAGTGGAGATCACCGATCCCAACGATCGGAAGCGGAAGCTGAATCACATCATGATTCCGCGGAACACGCCCATTCCCTGCCTCGTCAATCAGCGGTTTTCCACCACGGTGCCGAACCAGCAACGGGTCCATGTCAAACTGCTGCAGGGGGAAACCGAGGACATCGACGGATGCACGCTGATTGGTGATTTCCGGATTCGTAATCTGCCCTCCAACCTGCCCGCTGGCTCACCGGTGGAATTGACCTACAAGTACGACGCCAACGGCCGGATCAACGCCACCGCTCGGGATTTGATCGGCAACAACGAAGCCGCCACCGAGATCGTCCGCGATAGTGGTCTTACCGAAGGCAACCTCGAAGACGCCTTCGAGTCGCTCACCAAACAGTACACGGTGGAATGACGGGGGTTGCAACGTAGAGTAATTGAAGCCGTTGCTGAACCGTACGACGGGCACTCCTGCCCGTCTGCATTCGTGTGCTGGAATTGCAGGGAGTGTCCGCATGGCCGACGACATTGATGTCTACAAGGAATGGCTCGGCATCCCGGATGGTGATCGTCCGCCCGATCATTACCAGTTGCTGCGGCTGGTGCAGTTCGAAGATGACGCCGAAAAGATCCGCAATAACTATAAGAAGCTGAACGGTCACGTTCGCAAGTACGCCGCCGGCAAGCATTCGGTCCGTTCGCAGGAATTGCTGAACGAACTGGCCAAATCCATGCTCTGCCTGACCGACGCCGAACGCAAACGCGAATACGACGTCAGCCTGGGTCGCGAGGTCGAGGCGGAAGAAACGACTGGCCGCCGCGCGCTCGAAGTGATCCTCACCCAGAAACAACTGATCAGCACCTCGCAGGCGGAAGAAGCGCGCCAGCACTCCGACAAAACGGGTCTCGACATGCGCGACGTGGTCGTGCAATTGAAGTTCGTCGATCAGGCTACGGCGACCCAGGCTTACGCGGAAGAACTAGGCCTGCCGTTTATTGATTTGACCGATCTGGTTCCCGACGACAATATTCTCGATCAGGTGCCGAAAAAGCTGGTCAAGCAGCACTCGATCCTGCCCTTGTTCGTCGACGATGACGTGCTGCTGATCGCTTGCACGCACCCGCCTGATGCTGATTTGGAAGAAGAATTGCGGTTGCGGTTGAACCACCCGGTCCGCGCGGTCCTGGCGACTCCGTTGAACATCAATCAGGGAATCGCCAAATACTATGCCCCGGGCGCCCGCAACGAAACGGTCGAAGCGGTATCCAAGGGCGGCAAGGCCGCCAAGAGTTCCAAAACGTCAACATCGTCTTCGTCCGCACCGGCCAAAAAAGAGCCCAAGAAGGCCCTGACACAATTGACTCCGGATGAGTTGAAACAACGTCAGACCATGGGCATCCTGGCCTTCTGCTGGACCGTGATTCCGTCTGGCCTGCTGGATACCTACGTCGTTCCCGACGGCTTCAAACTCCTGGGCATGTTCTGCGTCACATTGATCACCACGCCGATTGCCGGCTACCTGCTCTGGAAGAATTGCTTCAAACGGTAGCAGTCTCTTCAGCGCTGTTCAGGGGCGCCAATCAGCGTCGAATTTCTGAATTGCCGCATGACATCGACTGCCTGAACCGCAACTCGCGTGACAAGTTGAGGAAGGCGACGATTGACGGTATCCCGTAGGGATTCAAGAGATTAGCCGGTGGTTGAGCGTAGCGACACCACCGGAACACGATCCTCCAAGACATCGACCCTGGAGGGGTCGTAGAACATCTCGGTGCGACCCCTTCAGGGCCGGACAACACAGGAATTCCTCCTCCGGTGGTGTCGCTGCGCTCAACCACCGGCTAATCTCTGCGACCCCTCCCGGGGTCAAGAAGCGATCATTCAGAACGATAACACAACTTGATCCTGGCTCATTCTGCAGGCTTACCGCAGCATTCCGTTGCCGAACCAACACCGAGTGACGTCGATCAGCAATCAAAGTCGCTACCCCACCCCAGCCCTGACGGGACTGGGCTCACCAAGAAAATCTCTAATGTAGTCTGACAGCGAGTTTGAAAAGAGATCAGGACAGCGAGACGCCTCGCAACCCCATCAATGGCCGCTAACCCATCAACCCCGAGGCCTGAAACAGGCTGTGGAAAAGTTGTCAACAGGTTGTTCGCCCATGTGAGTTCGCTGATCAGACCAAAATCACCGATTTTGGCCATGACGGTAACTTCCTGAGTTATCACCGATATCTATCGGTTTAATAACCGCAAAGTAACGCGTTTCCCACAGCGTAAATACCGCTAAAAAACGTCGTAACCAACTATTTATAAACAAGTTATGACCTACGCTGTCTCACAGATCAACAACGCAGGCCAGGGGTATTAATACGACTTCTAATTTTAAAATCTGAATTAGGAACAAGAGGCAGGCGGCCGTAAGCTGTTGGAAACTCGAGGAGTTCATTTGAAGCCTCGCACGACGTTTTCTACACCCTTCTCTCTAGCGTTCCAGAACGTCTTTTTCCGGCGTCATTTCTCACTGAACACTGCCTCAGAAAATCTGCCTGAGTCTCGTGCCTTTTAGGCGGGAATTTGCTACAATTTGCTTTGTGGAAAGGGATTTGTAAAGGGGTTCGTGTCTGTACAGTACACGGACGTTGGAAAGGGGGCGGAATCAAGATGAAGTTGGAGTGCAGTCGCAGTATATTGGCCACCGCGTTCGGGGCTGTCGGAGCCGTGATTCCCACGCGGACCCCCAAACCCATTCTACAGAACGTCAAATTGCAGGTCGCCGGGGGCAAGGTGACGCTCATCGGCACCGATTCCGAAATCGCCATCCGCTACGATGTGCCAGAAGCCGTCTGCCAGGGGACTGGGGAAGCCCTGTTGCCCAATCGGCGAGTGTCGGACATCCTGCGTGAATTGCGGGATGATCGAGTCACCCTGCATATCGAAGCCGACGCGGTTCGTGTGTGCGGTGAACGCAGTGAATTCCGCCTGCCGGTCTCTGACCCTGCCGAGTATCCCCCGGTCGCCGCGTTTGATGACCAGGATTACTTCACGGTGCCGGGCAAGACCCTGCGTGACATGATCCGCCGGACAATCTTCGCCACCGATCCCGAGAGCTCACGCTATGCCCTGGGCGGCATTCTGTTCGAATTTGGTGCCGACAAGCTGAGCCTGGTCGCTACGGACAGTCGCCGACTGGCCTTGATGCACGCCCTGATCGCCAAGCATGGGAATGCGGTCGTGCCTGCTGCTCCGCCCGTCATTCCCTCGAAGACGATGTCGTTGCTCGAACGGACCATTCCGGATAACGACGATCCAGTCCACATCGCCATTCATCATCCGAATGATGTGTTGTTCAAGACGTCCAACGCCACGATCTTCAGCCGCCTGGTGGAAGGTCGGTTCCCACGCTATCAGGACGTCATTCCCAAAAGCCATGACGTGGCAATTGAATTGCTGGCGGGTCAGTTCCATGCGGTTGTACGACAAGCGCAGATCGTGACGAACGAAGAAAGCCGCGGCGTCGATTTCAAGTTCTCGGACGGCACCCTGCTGCTCAGCAGTCAGGCCGCTGACATCGGGACGTCAAAGATCGAAATGCCGATCAGTTACTCTGGTAAGGAATTGCTGATTCGGTTTGATCCGCGCTTCATTTCGGATTTCTTGAAAGTGTTACCACCTGAAATGCAGGTCAGCTTGAAGTTGTCGACGGAAGAGGATCCCGGTGTGTTGATGACTGAGGATGGCTACACCTATGTGATCATGCCGTTGTCTCGGGATGGCTGAGTAAGGTCAACATGGCACATGATCCCGGTCCACTGCATGTTTCGAAGGCCCTCTCGGAGTTGATCGCGTTGCGGGGGTTTGCTCGAGTTCAGGGGGACGCTCAATTACAAGCTGACTGGGATCGAGCGGCCGGAGCGGAAGTTGCTCCGCATACGCGGGTGGCCGGGATCACCCGCGGGACCCTGCAGGTCATGGTGGCGAACCCGGCGCTGCTGGCGGAATTAAATGGGTTCCATAAGGCAACCATCCTGCTCGCACTGCAACAGACTCGACCCGAATACAAAGTGAAACATCTCAAGTTCAAGCTCCAGACCAATCTGAAGAAACGCGAATTGAAGTAAGAGGCTCTAACTACACCCCACCGAGCTTGTCTCGGTGGATTCGGGCCTTTGCACTACGCTGATGTCGGACATTGTGCAGAAGCCCGATGACCACCGAGGCAAGCTCGGTCCGGTGTGGTTAGCTTATGAGACTTTTGGAAGGAAAAAACCTTGACTGAAGAAATGCCGCAACCCACTGGTGATGACGAAGCGTTGGATCGCCTGCCGGTGAATCAAGTTGCCGCCGCTGCCTCTTCGGACTACGACGAAAACCAGATTCGTGCCCTCAAGGGTATCGAAGGTATTCGGACCCGTCCCGCCATGTACATCGGTGATACCACGCCCCGCGGCCTGCATCACCTGGTTTATGAAGTTGTGGACAATTCCGTCGACGAAGCCGTGAATGGATTTGCTACCAGTATTTTCGTGCGGCTGCATGCCGATGGCAGCGTTTCGTGCTCCGACGATGGCCGTGGGATTCCCGTCGGCATCATGGCCGATCAAGAGAATCGCTCGGCCCTGGAAGTCGTGCTGACGGAAATTCACGCGGGCGGCAAATTCGATCGCGAGAGTGGTTATAAGACCGGCACCGGCGGTCTGCACGGTGTTGGGATTACCGCGGTGAATGCCTTGTCGGAATGGCTGGAAGCTGAAGTCCGCCGCGAAGGTCAGTTGTGGACGATGGAATTCGCCCGCGGAGTCATGACGGAAGGTCTCAAGAAGGTCGGCAAGTCCGAACGCACGGGTACGAAGATCACCTTCATGCCGGATGGGACCATCTTCCCGGACATCAAGTTTCAATATGAAACACTGCAAAAACGCCTGCAGGAACTCGCCTTTCTGAACAAGGGATTGCGGATTCACATCGAAGACGAACGGACCGGCCAGAAGGATGACTACTGTTACCAGAATGGCTTGATCGACTTTGTGACCTGGCTCAATCGGACCGAAACGGCCCTGTTCCCGCAAGTCGTATCAATGAGCGGCCTGAAGGACAAGGTCGAAGTCCAGGCGGCCTTGCAATACAACTCGGACTACAACGAAACGGTTCGCACCTATGCGAACAACATCAACACGGCAGAAGGTGGTACGCATCTGTCGGGGTTCCGTGCAGCCATCACCCGCTGCATCAACACGTATGGTAAGAATTCCGGCATCTTCAAAGAGTTGACCCCGAACGGCGAAGACTACCGCGAAGGTCTGACCGCGGTCATTTCAGTCCGCGTTCCAGAACCTCAGTTCGAAGGCCAAACGAAAACCAAGCTGGGCAACAGCGAAGTGGACGGCATCGTGACGTCGGTCGTTCACGAAGCGCTCACCAAATTCTTCGAAGAGAATCCCGGCATCGCCAAGCGAATCTGCGAGAAGGGACTCAACGCGGCCGAAGCGCGTGAAGCGGCGAAGAAATCGCGTGAAGCCGTGCGTCGCAAGGGTGCGTTGTCCTCGGGTGGCCTTCCGGAAAAGCTGCGGGATTGTCGCACACGTGAGTTGGCGATCAGCGAACTTTATCTGGTCGAAGGTGACTCGGCTGGTGGTTCGGCCGATACGGGACGCGATTCCAACACGCAGGCCATCCTGCCCCTCCGCGGTAAGATCCTGAACGTCGAGAAAGCTCAGTTGGTGAAAATCCTGGACAATCAGGAAATTGCCAACATCTTCAAGGCGATCGGCATTCCTCCCGGGGCCGAGTTGGAAGACATCACCAAGCGGCGATACGGCAAGATCATTCTGATGACTGATGCCGACGTCGACGGCAGCCACATCCGCACGTTGTTGTTGACCTTTCTGTTTCGGCACCTGCGCGAGTTGATCGTCCAGGGTTGCGTGTATATCGCCCAGCCGCCGCTGTATCGCGTCATGCAGAAAAAGAACAAGCGGTATGTGCATACGCACGAGCAAATGAATCAGGAGTTGGTGGAACTCGGCTTGTCGGACACCGAATTGCACCTGGAAGACGGCACCGTTTTCAAAGGCGACAATCTCCGCAAGCTGGTGGAGCTGATGATCGAACTCGTCGAGCCGCTGGAAATGCTGGAACGCCGGGGCATCGATCTGCGGTTCATGGCTCACCGCTATGTCAGCCCGAATGGCTTGCTTCCGCGATTTCGCGTGTTCTACGGCCGTCAGCAGTTGTGGTTCGCAGGGAAGGAAGATCTCGACAAATTCCTGGCGGAAACTTCGACGACGATCGGTCAGGAACTGAGTATCACCGAAGACCACGCCGGCGATGGTGCCACGGGTGTGGTGCCGGAGAACTCGGTGCAGGTCATCGACATCCATGAAATGCGGATGATCAACCGCGTCTTGGAGCAACTCGTGGGCTATGGAGTTCATCTCAAGGATCTCACTCCGGCAGGACAAAAGAACGGCATGCAGGTTTATCCGTTTAAGCTGCTGAGCGACGGCGATACGGTGCCGCTGACCGGCCTGGGTCATCTGCTGACGAATCTCCGCAAGCTGGGCGAACGGGGCCTGAAGGTCACCCGCTTCAAAGGGCTGGGTGAAATGGATTCCGAAGAGCTGTGGGAAACAGCGATGGATCCTCAAAAGCGAACATTGCTCCAAGTCACCATGATCGACGCGGTCGGCGCCGACGAAATCTTCCGCGTGCTGATGGGCGACCATGTCGAACCACGCCGTGAATTCATCGAGAAGCACGCACTCGATGTGAAGGACCTCGACGTCTAGCCCGGATTATTCATTGAACCTGCGAAAATCAGCGCAACAAATAAGTGGATAATCAGTTGCTTCAAACTTACGAAAAACAGTCTGTCAAATCAGCCGGAACGCGCTAGCGTCCGGTTCGTTTGGAAATTCGAGTCGATTATTGCCCGAACCGTGGGCTAGCGCCCAGCGGCTGATGAATAATCCGGGCTA
>CAMAVF010000270.1 GCA_945861445.1 Planctomicrobium piriforme
CTATCCCATTTCCACCGGGCCCCTTGAAGGAACCAACAATAAAATCAAACTCATGCAACGACGCGCTTATGGCTATCGCGATCTTAACTTCTTGACGCTCAAGATCCTTGGCGCACACAAGTCTCAACACGCATTAGTCGGATGAACCTTAAATCGCGATCAAATCGCGCCGGAAAGAGTCTTCTAGTGGCCCGCGACTTCCGATTTCTTTGATTTCTTTGATTTCTTTGATCTGATGTCCACGTTCTACTACTCGATGGGTTGTCGGAATGGGGCATCGCCGTTTGGTATTCCACTTGTCCGCACTCTTTGATTTCATTGAACTCTTTGCGCCCTGAACTCTTGACCGATCGTCTTCGTCAGTAAGATGGGCACTCATGCCCGTCTTTGTCTCCGAGACACACCAAATACAGACGGGCAGGAGTGCCCATTCTCCGGTCCAGACACACGCCAAGATCTCTCACACTCTTTGAATTCTTCGAATTCTTTGAACTGCCGTTCAGATCCAAGAATTCATTGGTCAATCCTTATCTCATTTCATACCAATCATTTAGTGATCACAGCGAGCAACTCAGACCAGTTCCCGACGTCCGCCCTCAAAGAAGTCGTTTTCTTTGATCCGATTTCATTGACCCCACGATGTAGGATGGCCGACCTCGGCCGTCATCCGTGTCTTCAGACAACCAGCCAGCTCACAGTGGCCGCTGTGGCTGGTTCACGTCTGGAATCGTTAACCACTCAGTGCTGAAGAATTCGACGGCCGAGGGCGGCCATCCTCCAGACGCGTTTTCTTTGAACTCTTTGAATTCTTTGAACTATCGTTCAGGGGGCAGGTCCGTTTTGCAAAATGCCGCTCTATTCCCCCAATGGGATACACAAAGCCGAGGGTCGCTCGATATTTGTCATTGGCCATTGATTCGTCATTTGGATTTCGACATTTCGTCATATCCGCGACCGCCCCGTCTGACGTAGAAACCCCGCTATCAATTTTCTATCATCCCCTTCATCGGCGCCCCCGAACTGAGCGCGCAGCTCAAGCCCACCGCTCCCGGTCCGGCGCATCTCAACCCAGCGGCACCCGCTTTTGCCAGAGTGCGATCTGTTCCCCGAAGGGGGATATGCCACCTAGCCCAGGGTTGCCGCGCCCGCGGCTACCCTGGGTTGTCGATTTGATGGATGATCCAACCGCAATGGGGTTGTGCCAAGATACCTTGTATAAATTCTATTCAAGGAAACGGTGCCATGCTTCAATCCCTGGCCGCAATCCATGTCCATGCTTGTCTTCTTAACGAAGGATCCGAGGGCACAACCCCGTTGGGGTTGGTGATGTCCCGGAAACCAATTCCCAGGGTAGCCGCTGGCGCGGCAACCCTGGGCTAGGTGACATTTCCCCTTCGGGGAACAGACACCTTGAATACAAGCCCGAAGCGTAAGCGAGTGCATGCTGCCGCCCACGATCGGGAGAATTCATTCGCCGGTGCCTCGAGCTTCTATTCGCAGAAACAACAACTGACAACTGTGTAAAACACCCTTCGATCATACAACGAGGTGTCAACATCACCAAAACGGCACGTCCCTCTGCGATTTCGCATCGAATTCGTGAGCGGCACGGCGCGAGCCGCTGGTTCTGCGAGAGGGAAGGGGTCGAAGGGGTCGGGTGGTCTAGCCCGAGGACGGTGATCATTCCGAGCGAAGCAATATCGACAGCAGTCGTTCCAGGCGGTCGTCGTTCTTCAATTCCAGGAATTGATCGGTCGGTCCATTGAGCGCCTTCCGCTCGGAATCGGTGAGATGGCCGAACTTCTGGGAGGCTTCCAGTGGTAGGCGGGTCAATCCTGTGACCGAGTTCTTGTTCTCTGCCCGCAGCATTCTGAGTACCTCGCGGTATAACTGCTGTTCACCGGCGTAATCGCCCTGCGAGCGAGCCCAATTGGCGCGTCGCAACAAGCTTTGATACTGCTCGAGCGGGGCGTTCTCACTGCCATAAAAAATCGTGATCGCTTTTCTCGCCACCTGAGTCTTCTGAACACTGCCCGAGGCAACATCCAGATCCAGAAATAACATGGCCAGCGACAAGCCGACACTGACGGCGAACGCGGCGATCAGGGTCAGCGATTTGGAGTGTTGATCGGCGGGAGTCTTCTCTTGAACGACGGCCGCCCCCATTTCCTGCAGCGCCAGATCGGGCAAATGCCCGTCAGCCCCCAGCTTTACCAGGGGATCACCCGCCTGGTCCGTGATGAATCGAGCCACTGCCGGCTTGGCTTTCGCTCCGGCCTTCGCATCACCCTTGTTGCCACCAGCCCGTTTCGCTGCGGGTGGTGCCGTGGCAGTGGCCGTTCCGCCACTCGGACCAGACTTCGGTCCATTCGCGGCGCGGCCAGGGGGAGCCGACTGGGAGGGTGCTTCTTCGTAGTCTGATTCGGACGCCGTCAACAGCGAAATGAACTCCAGCGATGTCCGTCGCGTCACCTGCACCAGTGCCGTTTGCGGCAACCAGACCCACCGATCGGGAGGAATGCGAGTCCCATCCACTTCGATTTCGTCGGTTCCGGAGACGAAAATGGCGTGCCGGCCGCCGCGTCGCGTAATGCTGATCTGCCGCTCGGCCAGCAACGGATCACTGAGCACCAGAGAATTCTCGGGCGCGCGGCCGATCTGCATCGATTCGTCGATGATTTCGAACCGGTTACCGCGATCAGGGCCGGTGTTGACAGTGATTCGAGCCGACGGATTCATAGGCCTGCTACTGCCTCAGATGAGTTCGGAGTTGATAAAGCTCAGCAAAAATGGTCCCAGGATCACTAGGACTGTCGACGCCATGATCAAAATCGCCGGCAACAGCATGTTGACGCCCGCTTCACCCGCCATTGTTTCGGCACGTTGAGTTCGCTTCATCCGCAAGACTTCGGCTTGCGTGCGGAAGATCCTGGCCAGTGGCGTACCAAGTTGCTCACCCTGGATGATGGAGCCCACAATCCCGGTGATTTCGTCATCACTCAGTCGGTCGCGCATCGCTTCCAGCGCATTAGTGCGGCTTTTGCCCATGTTCATCTCAGCGAGTACCCGGCCAAATTCCTGGCCGACGGGATGAAATCGAAACTCCTGCACACCCTGTTTTAAGGCCTGCATGAAAGTCGCCCCCGCTTCCATCAGCAAGGTCAGCAGATCCAGCATGAATGGCATGCGTCGCTTGATCATCAGCAATCGATGCCGAGCTCGAGACGCCAGTTGACGCCGCAGGATATATACCGTCATCACGGTCAGGACAGAAGCCAGTACGAATCCGGGCATCTCCATGACATTCAAGCAAAAGTAAAAGATCGCGGGCGAAATCAACAACGCCAGCACTTCCAGCTTGGCGAGATACTCGGCTGCGGTCCAGTAGCGTGGCAGACCCGCCGCCTGGATCTCGCGGTGCATATCGGCCAGGGTCGATCGAAACGCCCCCCGGTTGAACCGGGCAAGGAAATGAATCAACGGCTGAAAGTATCGGTACAAGGCGTCCGACTTGCGCAGCTCGTTGATCCGGTTGACGTCGTACCGCCACTCGAGGTCCTGTTCGGCATCGTCGGAATGCAGGGTATTGGTGACCGTGCGCGACAGCACAAAGAACGCCGCCCCCAGGCAAGCACTGGCCAGAATTGCAGGCAGCTTATTGGCGAGCATGGGGTCCCGTCTCTTCGTAGCCGCGTTCGCCAGAACGCGGGGATTATCGAATCAATCGTTAAGTTCAAGCGATCCAGCCCGCACTCTGGCGAGTGCGGCTACCATTCCTCAGATATCCGGGTTCAAAATCTGCCGGGCCCACAGATAGGCGACGACATTGAAAATGATGGCCGTACTCAAGATGAGCTGTCCCGGAAATGTCGTGAAGAGTTTTTCGGTATTCACGGGATCCACGACGAAGTAGTACAGCAACAGAATGAAAAATGGCGCGAGCGCCATATAGAGTGCCGAGGTACGGGCCTGGGCCGTTTCGGAGCGGACCTTGCGTTCGACACGCTGCATCTCGAGTACGGAATGGGCGATCCGTTCGACCGTTTCGTTCAGCCGACCACCACTTTCGCGGCTGGCCAGCATGGCTGCGGAAAACAGGGCGAAGTTTTCGCTGTTTAAACGATCTCGCGTTTCCACCAGGCACTGTTCAAGCGGCTTGCCCATCGTGAACTCACCCACGATCTGGCGGAATTCCTGGCAGATCGGATGTGGACATTGATCGGCCAGAATCTTCAAAGATTGTCCCAGTGACAGACCCGCGCGAATGGCGCTGGAAAGTGCCACCATCGAATCTGCCAATTGATCTTCGATTCTTTCGCGGCGTCTCTCGGCCATTCGGCCGACGATATACCACGGACCACCGACCAGCAGACCAGCGAATAACAGACCCAGCACTGGCATGTCCAACATCAGCCAGAACGTCAAAAAACACGACAGAACCAGAATCGACCAGGCGATCAGCAATTTGCGCAGGTTGCGTCCCGAGACTCGCAGCCGCTTGAGCTTGGCTCGGAAATCGGCTTCCATCGCCGATAAGACACGGTCGTACCAGGTGTCGCCGGCGTAGGCGAACAAGGCGACGGCACCGCCCATCAGGCCACAACTGGCGAATATCCACCCCATACGCTTGATCCTGATGTTGTCGTAGCCGCTGCTGGTCGCAACGGCACTCCGTCGTGTGACGGTCACAGGGAAATACTACTTCACGGCGTGGCGGCCCACCTTGTTGATGCGACCGTGAATGTCATTCAAGATCCAGTGGAAAGCGACCAGATGAATCGACTCCACCATCCCCATGTCGTCCAACGGCACGTGCAGATTCTTCTTGCCCAGCGACTTCAGTTTCCCACCTTCGTAGCCGGTGATGCCCCACGTCTTCAAGCCATGCAAGTTGGCCCATTCGACTGCGCTCAGAATGTTGGGACTGTTGCCGCTGCCGCTGATGGCGATCAACAGGTCCCCCTTCGAGCCGAAATTCTTCAGTTGTTCAACGAAGATCCGATCGAAACCTTCGTCATTTCCCCAAGCCAAAATATACGGGGTATTATCGGTCAGGCTCATCACCTTCAGCCGCTTGATCCCGTCCTTCGTAAAATCTTCCCGACGCAGCGTGCTCTTACCGAGATCTTCGCAGAAGTGAGACGAGTTCGAACCACTCCCCCCGTTACCGCAGATGAAGACGAACTTCCCGTGCTCGTACGCTTCAAAAATGTCGTCGGCCAGTCCTTCAATCTGCGACAGATCCAATCGCTCGAATTCGGTGGCACACCGCTGGAGATATTCGCGTGGATTCAATTCCGTTCCCAACATAGAGGCGATCCTTCTAAATAACACAGTCAAAAGTTGGAGGATTTGGGATGCATGGTAACAAACTGTCTGCACGAGCGGCAAATCGAACTGTCAAGATATCAACGACTGCCAAGCTTTGCGGCGATCACCGGCCGGGAGCCGACGTGAACCCGCGAGTGGAACTCGATACAATTTGACTCGGTCGAGCCACCATCCGGCTGGATTCACGTTTGGCTTTTGCTTGTTGAGGCTTCATGTCGACATCGGTTGAAATCGGCGGCGTGCGTTTGTTTCTGGGTCATCCCGACACATCGGACGGAGAATGGATCGGCCAGCGCGAGGTGCTCAAACAACTGCTCGCGTGCTGGCTGGTCGTCGACGAGCGTGACTTGCCCCTTGCGCCGCGCCTGGTCGGACCGCCGGGCATCGGCAAGACAACTCTCGCAATGGCCGGTGCCAAGCTGCGCAAGCAGGAGCTCTTTATCTTTCAATGCACGGCCGACACGCGGCCCGAGGACTTACTGGTCACACCGGTGCTGGCGGAAAGCGGCAAGATCGTCTATCACGCCTCGTCCCTGGTCACGGCGATGCTGCGCGGCGGCATCTGCCTGCTGGATGAAGGCAACCGTATGAACGAGAAATCGTGGGCGAGTCTCGCCCCGCTGCTCGATCATCGACGGTATGTGGAATCGATCGTCGCGGGCATCACCATCCCGGCCCACCGCGACTTCCGCTGTGCCGTGACCATGAACGTGGATGAATCCACCTTTGAAATCCCCGACTACATCCTCAGCCGCCTGCAGCCGACTTTGCAATTGGGTTTCCCGAGCAAGCAGGAAGAGTTCGCGATCCTCAAGTACCACCTGCCGTTCGTCGAGGCCGACTTGATCAACCTGACGGTCGAGTTCCTTCAGCGAGCCCACGGATTGAAGCTGGATTTTTCCACTCGAGACGGCATCAATCTGTTGCGGTATGCAGTCAAGCGGATGATGCAGGATGCAGCCCATCCCATGTCCAAAGACGCCGTCTGGCAGGAAGCTTTATTTCGCTGCCTGGGCGAAGAAGCCTTGGACCTCGATCACCTCGCCCGGCGACGCAATCAATCATTGGGCGGCAGTGCGATCCCCATGGGCCTGGGCGATTTCTTCTTCGATCCGAACGACCCCTTGCATCCCGATTTTGAAGACGAGGGTGAGGAGGACGACGAGGACGAGAACGATTGAGGTGACGAAACTCACTCGCGGACCACGAACTCGTCCAGATTCAACAGAATCCGGCTGACCGCCACACTGGTCGCCGTTTGCAGTTCATCGCCGGGCAATGGCTTCGCGCCCGCCAGCTTCTCAGCCGCGCCGGTTTGGGCTGAGATCTGTCCCTTGAGCTCCTGGTGGAGTTGCCACAACCGCGCGCTTTCCACGGCGGTGGGAGCCCGGCCGAGGCACAGTCGGAACAAATAGTTGACTCGGTCAGGCCCACCGGACGATTGCTCGGTCATGGCTCGCCGGCCCAGGGATTGGGCGCATTCGAAAAAGACGGGATCGTTCAACAACGTGAGTGCCTGCAGCGGGGTGTTGGACCGTTCGCGACGGACGCAGGCACTGTTCGAGTCCGGTGCATCGAACGACATCAACATCGGATAGGGGACCGTCCGCTGGAAGAAGATGTACAGGCCGCGGCGGTACTTGTCGACCCCCGTGCTTTCCGGCCAGCGAACGCTGCCAGCGTAGCCCAACTCCGCGACACCCAGTGGCAACGGCGGACGCACACTCGGTCCGCCCACGCGACGATTCAACAGACCGCTCGCGGTCAGGTTCAAGTCGCGCACGATCTCGGCTTCCAGCCGGAAACGGTTCTGATGCGAGATCCAGATATTCTTCGGATCGCGTTCGTGCAATTCGGGGCGACTGCGCGACGATTGGCGGTAAGTCGCCGAACTGACGATCAACTTGAGCAGTTGCTTGCGGCTCCATTTCTGGACGACCAATTCCGACGCCAGCCAGTCGAGCAATTCTGGATGCGATGGCAGTTCCCCCCGCACGCCGAAATCTTCGACGGTCGCGACCAGCCCGCGGCCAAACAGATATTGCCACCACAGGTTGACGGTCACGCGACTGGTCAGCGGGTTCGCGGGATCGACGATCCAATTCGCGAGATCCAGGCGCGTCGTGGCAGTCGCCGAGGGGAGTGCATGCAGGACCAGCGGCGTCCCCGGTTGGACAGGGTCACCTTTGCGCAGGAAGTCACCGCGCACCAGGATCGTGGTTTCTCGTGGTGATGCCAATTCACTGACCGTTTGGGCCTTCGTCGCCGGATCTTTCGGAGCCAGCTTCAAGTGCGCCAGCGCGTCGGCCTGGAGCTTGATGTAGTCCGGATCGACCGTCGTGAAATAGCTGGTGATTTCCGACTTCTGCACGTCCGTGCGTTCTGCACTGGGGACATTCAAGGCAGCGAGCACCGCATCGGGGATGACGTTGAGCTTTAACGGCGGAGGCTGCGACGTCACGGACAAGCGGAATTTGCCAATCGTGTGCTTTTGACCGAACTGATGATCCAATTTGAAGACCAGCGTCTGCTCGCCCATCAGTGGCGTCTCACATTCGAATACCGCGACATGCCGCACTCCATATTGAGCGGCGACTGCCCAACCCGTACCGGGTTTGCCATCCAGTACGGTGCCAATCAAATGCTTGGTATCGGCGGTGCCCTTTTCTTGTTCGTAATCCGCGATCGGGTTCTTTAGGACGAGCGGTTTTCCGGGATCTGTGGGGTTGGCCGACGCGGTGACGCTGAATTCGGACAGCACGAAATTCCCATGCGGCGTACGACCGGGACCTTTACTTGGCAGTTGGTCGTCAGGCAGGACCTCCAGCCGAAAACCCGTGATCGTTCCAGCCGGAGCTTTTGCAGTCACCGTGTAGAGATCGGATTCGGGAGTCGGTCCCGAAGCCAGGACGGATCCATCCGGCTGCTGAGTCAATTTCACTCCCTGCTGCGACACCAGGCGGACAGGTGTCAGGACCGTCCAGGCGGTTGACGGACCGGCGACTACTGTTTGCTCCCACGCGGCTTGTCGAGCCGGCAATTGTGCTTGCTCAAATGTGGTCACCGCCGCCGCAAACGGGGCATGTTCGAGATCAAACTTGGCCTTCGCTTCGGCATACGAAGCCGCTTCGTCAGGCGGAGGGGCGGGCATCGCGATTTCTTGAATTGAATTCAGGTAGGCAAACAATTGGAAGTATTCTCGCTGCGTGATTGGGTCGTACTTGTGGGTATGACACTGGGCACAGCCCACGGTCAGCCCCAGCCAGACCGAGCCCAGCGTGTTGACGCGATCCACCGTCGCCGCCACGCGAAATTCTTCCTGGTCCGCGCCCCCCTCTGTGTTTGTCAGCGTATTGCGATGGAATCCGGCCGCCATCCGCTGTTCCATGGTCGCATTCGGCAGCAGGTCCCCGGCGAGTTGCTCAATCGTAAATTGATCGAATGGCAGATCCCGGTTGACGGCATCGATCACCCAATCGCGATAACGATAGGCAAACGGCCGCACGTTATCTTTTTCATACCCGTCGCTATCCGCGTAGCGAGCCAAATCGAGCCAATGCCGCCCCCACCGCTCGCCGAAATGAGGCGACTTGAGAATCCGATCGACAAGATGTTCGTAGGCTTGCGGATCTTGATCCTGAAGGAACTCATCGATCTCGGCGGGCGAGGGAATCAGCCCCAGCAAATCGAGAGACAGTCTGCGAATGAGGGTCGGTCGATCGGCCTCTGGAGCGGGTGCAACTCCTTCGCGTTCCAGCTTCGCCAGAATGAAGGCATCAATGGGATTCTTGATCCAGCCGGCATTCGTGGTCATCGGGATGGGCGATCGCTGCACGGGTTGAAACGCCCAGTGCTCCGATTTCTTGATCTGATTCCCCTGAGCATCGTCGGGCCAGTTGGCTCCCTGATCGATCCAGGCGCGGACCAAGCCCACTTGTTCGGTAGTGAGCCGTTCTCCCTTGGGAGGCATGATCCGTTCGGGATCAATGCCTGCGATGTATTCCACCAACGTGCTGTTCGCGCTCCGCTTGATCTCCACGACCTTACCCGAATCGCCACCTTCAAGAGCGGCTTTTTTGAGATCAAGTCGCAGGCCGCTGAGTTGCTTGTCTGGTCCGTGGCACTTGTAACAGTGTTGAGCGAAGAGCGGTTGAATGTCCCTGCCAAAATCGACGGGGCGCGTAGCCGGAGCGGGTAAAGCCTTCTTGACGTTGGAGGCGACAGGCGGCTGTTCATCCTCAGACCACGCGGGGATCGCAATACCACCGAGCAGTAGACCCAGGACCCAGATCCAGGCCGAACGACCCCCATTCCAGTTCATCCGCAGCATCACATGTCCTCGAACCAACCAACAGGTTATTGAACGCCACAACCAATCAACCGATTTTAATGCGATTGGTTGCCCTTCGGAAGACCGTCGTAGATGGCCCGCCCCCTCACGAGTGCGAGACGGGGTTCGCGAGTTTTAGTTCGTCAGTTAAAGCGTCAAGAGAGGAATTGAGCGACGGAAGTTGCCAATTTCCTTCACGCTGTGTGGATTGAGGATATTTTACTGAGAGAATTGAGGAGGGCCAAGGATGGTTCGGAATAAGAATGTCTCGAAACAAGGCAAAGCACAAGCACAAGGAAAAAGGACACAAGGAAAAAGGACAGGCAGGACACAAGGAAAAAGGACAGGCATATCTATTGACACAACGCATCGACTTGGGAAGAATATGGACCATTGGGAAAGGAACACTCGTACCTTTCCGTTGAATTGGACGAGGCACCGCATATGACAACGGCACGCAAATTCCTCGTGGACTCCACGGTCACTC
>CAMAVF010000271.1 GCA_945861445.1 Planctomicrobium piriforme
GGAAGCGTCTGGTTCCACGCAGGTGGCTCGGCGATCATCCAGGTCAGCATGGGGCGCGGGCCGCCGATTGTTGGATTGCCATGAAGAACAATTGCCGTGTGCTGGATGACTTTGAACGTCTGATTGCTCCAGACGCAGAAGTCCGGTTCGCGTGTCTCTGTAAAGGGAGCCGCTTCCAGAGGCCGCTGGTTCGACGAAACGGTTGTCGGTGTGCGAGCCAGCCAGGCTTCTGAGTTCCGCAGCCTGAACACAGGCTGACTCAGTTGTGACAGATCCACTGCGGAGACGAGCGGAGTTCTGCGTGTGCGCACGCCAGTGACTTTCGATCGACCGTCCTGGTACTGGCCGGTGAGGTCTGCATCGCCAACCGTGATGCACACGATTGCTAAGGCGAAAGTGACAACACCCAATGCCAGACGTGATGGAAGCATAACTGACCTCTCACTCAGTGATTCCTGGACGTATCAATTACCAAGACTCTTCTTCACCCGCTGGCGACTATTAAATTCGTTCGGATCGAACGGATCTTCCACGATGTCGTCCGGTGGGACGGGCCGTTCCTCCGAGACGATCGGTTCCGTTTCTGGCGTGCGGCCTGGTGAGTCGGGCGTGATCTTCTTGGGGGTTGGCGTTCGGGTGCCGGGACGTGCGCGACGTGCCGTTCCAGGGGAATTCCGCGGCCATGAGACCGCGGCCTCGGGGGGTGGAGCGTCCTCCTCGGCCCCGGCTGGGACGACTGCCGGACTCGCTGGTGGGCGTCCCTTCTGATAAGGGGGCGGCGTCTTCGTCTGATGAGCCGTCTGCTGGATCTTGCTGCTGGAACGCACCTTCGCGATCGGTGGCTCGTCCGACTCGACTTCCAGTGAAAGCAACCAGTTCTTGAAGGTCTCAAGCTGTTCCTCACCGCGTTGTCCTGTGAAAATCGAGTTTCCAATCGCGCCGTGATTGGTTTTCAGCAGCTTCCACAGCTTGCTGGATTTGGGACTCTCGCGGTCGATATAGGGCAGTAACGCCAGCAGATTCTTGGACGTTGTCGCCTGCTGCTGGTTGCCTGTCTGGTAGATCAAGCTCAGTTTGAAGGTCTGTTCGGACTTCGGACCATGACAGGCGGACGCAGTACAATTGCGCATCAGAATCGGCTGGATCCGGCGTGTGAAAACCTGACCCGCCTCGCGCGGCAGGCCACCCAGCGATTCCCCTTCCTGACCGCCACCCGCAGCCAGCTTGGCCATCCGTTCGGCCGGGGTTTGCGATTTCACCGGCTTTGAATCCGACGACACGGGCTGTTTCAAGTACGAATCGAGTTTATTCAAATTGCGGCGAATGTCATCGCGACTGGGGTCGATCTCCAGGGCCGACTCAAATTCGAACCGCGCCTGAGACAGCAGCTTATAGCCGACGCACCACCGAGCCAGCTCCACGTGATCGTCAGGCGTCGCGGGATCGGGAAGTTCATCTTGTAAATGGACATACACCGATTGGAGATCAACGCCGATGAACCGGACCTGTTGCTTCGACACCACAAGCTTGCCTGCGGGCTGCTCAACAGAATAGATGTCGCCTTCGGCGGTGATGCGACCTTGGACGATCCGATTTCGTTCGAGCAACAGGACCCCGGTTTGCCCGGGTGCCAGAGCGTCTTCCGACCGCGCAAAGGTGGCACAAAAACTCCACAGGAGCAAACACGCGCCAGTCCAGGCAATCCAACCCCGGTTCCGCGGCTGGGGCGCGGACGCTTGGTGATCGAATTTCGGTGCCGGAGATCGGAGTCGTTCCACGAAGTCTCTCCAACGTGAATGAGGCTGTGTTTACTCGTTTAACCGGGAGCCAACGGCGACCGCGGCACCGTCCGCAAAAAATGCGGGTAGCAACGTGACAGATTGGGATGATTGGTGAGGTTGAAGTGAATCTCAGATGAGGTCAGGCAGAGAGAACCGCGGGAGTGTATCCGTCGACCATTTTTGAAGCCAGATCAATCCAACCAGGAGATTCAGGCAAATGAGGCAACTTTTTGCCTTGCACGGGGCGATGTTCAAAGTCCGTTGTGCGCCCGGCTTTCTTCAGGTGGAACGTGAAGGCTAGAGCGCGTCAAGTTTGGATGTTCCGGCTTGCGCCACTGCTTCGCGACTGTACTCAGTCGTTAAGCAGTGCTCGATCGGCCATGGTTAGCACTGCTTGTCCGCCGAGTACAGCGGAAAAGCAGTGGCACAAATCCCTTCTGAATCCGGAAGACTCATGTTTAAAGCGCCCTACTTTGACACACCCAGCGGGCGCGATAGATCGGGAATCCGGCTTTTCGCTTCTTGCGTTCGAAGCTCGTGTGATAGTCCATATCATGCTCAGCCGGGCGTTCCTCGGGGGGAGGCAACGGCAGGAAAGCGGGGTTCCCGGCGACCGTTTCGACCATGACGTGGAAATACTCTTCTACGTCCGTCCAGGCATGCAGAATGCCCCCCGGTATCAGCAAGCGCGCGGTTTCGGCCACGAACCAATCATTGAAGATGCGACGCCCCCGATGCCGGCGTTTCCACCACGGGTCGGGGAAGTACACGTGCATGGCAGCGACGCTGCCCGAGGTGATGTACTTGGGAATCCCGACGCGGGCGTCCCCCCCCAGAATCCGCACGTTCGGCAGCCCGCGTTTCTGGATGCGTTTCGCCGCGTGACGTGCTTCGGTGTACTCGATCTCCATCCCGACGAAATTGGTTTCCGGATGAGTCTCACCGGCATTGACCAGGAACATCCCGCGCCCGGTGCCGATTTCCACTTCGACGGGTCGCGCATTGCCGAAGAAGTCAGGCCAGTTGAGCGGGCCGTCGCCCAGATCGTCGTAGGTCTGGAAGAACGGTCGCAGGTCGGGAATCGGCAGGGTCATACGAGTTTGCTTAGCGGCGAATAAACAGTGGAGAGAGGCAGGAACGGGGTCCAGATCGGCCGTCGCGTAAAGTCACCCAACTCGGAAAGCCAGGCGACACCAGCGTCATGCCTTAGGAGAGCGAGAACGTCAGGTCGGTTCATCGGCATTCGTGAAGACGGCGTCGATCGGCACGCCGATCATATTGCCGCTGACGACAATCTTGCCGTTGACCAATCCCTGAAAATCAAACTCCGCCCGCCGATTGGGCTTCAGCGAAGTCACGCGCGAAATCAGCACCAGCCGCGAGTTGGGAAACACGGGGGCTCGAAACCGGACTTCATTCATCCCGCCGAATCCGACGAACGAACCTGCGAGCAGCTTGGAACTGCGCGCGTAAAATCCGGCGAGCTGCGCGATCGCTTCGCACATGATGACACCCGGCATCAACGGAAAGCCCGGCATATGTCCGGCGCACCAGAATTCGTGATCGGTGACGTCCTTATAACCCACAATCAGATGGGTCGGCGGATCGATATGCACGATCGCCGTCAGGTGCTCCATGTCTCCCCGTTGTGGATTGACCTTGCGAATCGCTTCGATGTCGTGCAAAGGCTGATCGAAATTGAATTGGGACAAGTCGACCATCAGCGGAGGAGGCATAGCAGGGTTCTCGAAGCAGGTGTCAGATTCCCAACAGACCGCGAATCTGGTCCAATTTGGTCAGCAGCCGGTCGGGTTTGAGGGCGGGATCTTTGCAATCGGCAGCACTGGCCTTCAGGCTTAATTTGTCGCCCGCAAACAGTGCCGTGCGGAATCCGTATTGTTTCGCCACGGCCAGGTCGTCCGTTAACCGCGAACTCACATACAATACTTCTTCCGGCTCCAATTTCAACTGGGCAAATCGTGCCCGGCTGAGCTGAAACAACGAAGCGGACGGCTTGCGAACACCCAGTTCGTGGGTCAGGATCAGGCATCCCGGTGAGAAGACATCCGTCAGGGGGGGCAGTCTACCTTGCTCCTCAAACCCCCGCAACAGTTGTGCCAGCGTATATGGTTGAGACTCAGCCAGCAACCCTTGTTTCAATCCCGCGGCGGCCACTTCGGTCACCACGCGCAACGCCGATTTTGCCCCTTGAATGCCTTGCAGGCAGCGTTGAAAGAAAAACGCCACCTTCTCGGCAAGTTCATCCCAGTCCCCATAGCGATCCTCGTCGTAGGCAAAATCTTTTTTAGACAGCATGTCGATCAGCTTCCGCCAGACGTGAGCGGAATTGACTTCCGGAAAATCCCCCTTCTGCCACCCGCCAGTCAGTCGGGCATCCTCGACGGCCGAGTTGTACTTCGGCAGAAAGTATTCCCAGGGCTCGCCCGGGCGGCGAGTCATGCTGCTCCACATGTTGAATTCGTGGATGGTCTTTTCCATCGCGACCTGCATCCGAATCGCCTGCGGATGCTGCAGCAGCAACTGCCCATCCGCAATCGTCAGCAAGGTCCCATACACATTCCAGGTGACCGCCTTGATGCCAGTCAGCGGCGCGAGATACGGAGTCGCCTTAGCAGGCTCAGTCTGCGGAGCCGCCGGCCACAACAGTTGGCGTTCATCCAGCCAAACCGCATATTCGCGCAACGACAGCCCCATAAACGCAGTGACCTTGTTCCCAAGTCGCGAAGGAAAGTCTCAAAGGCCCAGAATAATCCAGCGTCAGTTCTCTTATTCCGTACTCTACCGGGTGTCAACGACAAACGGAAAGGACAAGTAGAACGGGCACTCTTGCCAGTCTCTGGGTTCGCCGCACCGACTCCGAACGAGTCTCCAGGCCAGTTCGACCCGACAACAACCGACCTCGGCAAACCGCCAGAACTCGCGCACTGTTTGATTCTTTGAATTCTCGTACCCATTCACGGTCACTTCGCCACCGGCAATCAGGACAAATACGATTCCTCTATCACACCCGAGCCCCGGTCGGTTCCCATGTTGTCAGTGCCCCAATCTCCCAATGGCACAGCCAGGTTAAAGCCGGATGGTTGTTAGCGACTCACGCCAAGAATTCCTGCCTATTGGCTGTCGAGTCTCCGGAAATGATCTGTACACCATTTGCCTTTTTCTCGTTGACATTTGGACGAATGTTCGGTCTGATTGGCGTTCACATTTCAGTGTTTTATACCTGAGTCTTCAGAGGCGGACCAATTTGCGCTGAATTACGTACCCGCCGCATTGGCGTTACCGGTTAACGCTCACCAGACGTATCACTCGAACGCAACAAGGTCTCTTCCATGGACGCGACTGCTCCGCAAGTGACCGCCGAGTTGTTCGCGATTCCACTGGGCGAATCGTGGATGGTTTATGCACCGTTGCGCGAGGCGGCATTTGTCGCCAATTCGGCCACCGTGGTTCGCATCGCCGATCTCAGGGCTGGTCGGGCCATTCCGGATGATGAGGATTCGGCGAGACTGCTCGAACTATTGCGGGAGTTGGGCATTGTCGATGGAGGCCCAGAAGTGCCTCCGATTACGAGCTTTCAGGGCGATCCCCGGCCGACCAGTTGCACGCTGTTTCTCACGACTGGCTGCAATCTACGCTGCACGTATTGCTATGCGTCCGCCGGCGATACCCCTTTAAGGTCGATGCCGCTCGAAGTTGCACAGCGCGGAATTGACTTCATATTGGCCAATGCGCTGGAACTGGGAGCTGACTCGATTGAAGTCAACTATCACGGTGGCGGTGAGCCATCGCTGAATTGGCGCACGCTGACGGGATCCTGGGAATATGCCTCCGGTCTGGCGAATTCTCATGGGCTTTTGCTGCGGTCGGCGATGGCCACCAATGCCGTGCTACCGCCGGAAAAGGCCGAATGGATGATGTCGCATCTGGACGGTGTCAGCGTTTCATTCGACGGAGTGCCTGAGGTCCACGACAAACATCGGCTAACGGTGTCCGGTCAAGGTAGCTGGGACGCAGTCTGCCGGACTTTGCGCGCCTTTGACGAGCGAGATTTCAATTATGGACTGCGTTTGACGGCGACGGCCGACATGCTCAGCCGGCTGCCCGAATCAATTGCTTACATCTGCGAGACATTTCAGGCCGCGAAGATTCAGGTGGAGCCAGTTTATCAATTGGGCCGGTGGAAGAATGAGCCCTCTGCCGAGACGCTTGAATTTCTGACTGTCTATCGGCAGGCCCAGGCGATCGCCGCGAGCCACGGGCGAGAACTCTATTTTTCCGGTGCGCGGCTGGGTGTCTTGACGAACCATTTTTGCGGGGTGACGCAAGACAGTTTCTGCTTGACGGCCGACGGCAGTGTCTCGGGTTGCTACGAAGTGTTTCTGGAATCGAACCCGCTGGCGAAGACGTTCATCTATGGTCAGGCTCAGAAATCGGGTGAGATGACGTTTGACCTGCCGGTGCTGAACCAGTTGCGTCAGCAGTCGGTCGATCAGCGGCCGTATTGCAGTGGATGCTTCGCCAAATGGTCGTGTGGGGGAGACTGTTATCACAAGGCTCTGGATGTGAATGGCACTCAGGAATTCGAAGGGACCGACCGGTGTCACATTATTCGTGAACTGACCAAAGACCAGATCCTCGATCGCATCTCAGGATCCGGAGGGCTGGTGTGGTCGGGCGCGGACGTGGAACCGCAACTGCTTCCGAGGGGGATGTGATGACGCTGCCGAAGCCGGAATATCGCTTTGAGAATACGTTCGTTAATGGTACGAGCGAACCGTGTCAGGTCATGAATGTGTCGGATTTCCTGGTGACTCCGGATGTCTCGCGGCGCGGCTTTGTGGGCGCAGGCATGACACTTGGAGCGGTCGTTTCCGCGTTGGGAATTCAATCGGCCGCGGCGGCCCCGGCCAAGGCGATTCATGTCCATGCTCATCAAGATCAGATCTCGGGGTTGGTCGCATTGCCCGGGAATGACACTCTGATTTCCTCCTCATGGGACAAATACATCAAGGTCTGGAAGTTACCCACTGGCCAGTTTTCGGGCCTGCTTGATGACCATGCGAAAGTGCCATCGGACTCTCCCGTCCTGGCTCTCTGTCAATCACCTGACGGGAAGCATTTTGCGAGCGGTGATAAAGCCGGAAAGGTCATCGTCTGGGATTCCGCCAAACGGTCAAAACTGGCAACTCTGTCCCCGGGCAACCAACCCATCATGACGCTGTTGTTCACGCTCGATGGTTTTCAACTGGCATGTTTGCGCTGGGATGGCGCGGTGATCATGGAAAGCGTTTCAGGCAACTTCAAAGACAAGCCGGTAGAACACTTTCCAACTCCCGTTCCTCCCAATCAAATTCCCGGATTGCTGGAGCGGAACTGGAAGATCACCGAGGCTCTTGGGAAAACCCTGTCGGATCGCAAGACGGGGGCCACCGCGTTTTGTATCTCGCTGCAGGGGGGGCGGTTTGCTTACGCGGACAGCAAAAAAGTCATTCACATTTACGACACAGCGTTGAATCGGCCATTGACCGAGCGGCCGCGCAAACAGACCGTGGAGATGATGGTGCTGAATCGCAGCGGTAGATGTTTGGCCGCGGTGCATAAGAATCGGGAGATCGTGGTGTTTGACCTGGATGAAGAAACAGAGTCGCCGGCCATGACGGGACACGTCAGCGCGATCACCTCGATCACGCTGACCGACGATGGCGAGATCATGGCGGTTGGCCACAGCGATGGAGCGATCGCACTCTGGAAGGTCAAGACGGGAACGCGCTACGCGTACTGCTTCGATCCCGATGCCAGCACGCGGAAGGGCCGTTCATTCAAGCTGGCCGATTTGACCTACACACAACCTTGCGGCACTCCACTGCCGGCAAATGCCACTTGCACGTGTGACTGCGTACCCGGTAATTCCACTGTCATCGTGCGCAGCGCGACGGTCCAGAAAGTGACGGTCCCGAAGCCAATTCCCCGGTTGTTTCCGCTCCCCTTCTTTTTTCCCACCGGGGGAGGTTGTTCGTGTGTGCCACACTGCATCTGCAACGTGGTGTTTCGTTAAACGAGAATCGAATCATGATGCCCGGTTTAGCAGGTCGACCGTTCCTGTTTGCGGTCCTGGTCGCATTCGGACAACTCTTCGCGGCGAAATTGTCGGCGCAAATACCGGTCGTCGTACGCTGCGATCAGACCACGGCCGACAATCTCCAGCAGTTGGCACAGGGAGGCGAGCCTCTATTTCCGTCCCTGGGCCTGGGACCGCTGACCATCGTCCAGGACACGGATTCAGCGATGATTCCTGACGGAGTTTCGCTGGTTTTGACGATCAAAGCGATGCTGGTCGTCGACACCAGTGACAAACAGTACCGGACGCTACTCAAATCGATGAAGGAACGCCGCCCCATCAGTGGGGCTGCACTGGAAAGTCCATTGCGAAGTGACTTTGACGAGAAGTCGCTGAAGGGGCTGGTGTCAATTCCCTGGGCACTGCTCGACGCCAAAACCAGCAAACCATTGATTGAAGACCGCTTGGTGTGGCCAGTCTCTTCCGAATCACCCGTGGAAGCACAGGGCAAACAGGAATTGCCGGGGCTGACTCAGGCTGGCTATCGACAAGGATTACGGGCGCTGGATCGCCATTTGCAAGAGACTGTGGCCCGCAAGATTCTCACCAAACTGACTGTCACCCGCACCAGCAAGAACCAGGATGTGGTGGCCGAGTTTTCCAATCGCCTGCCCTTCAGCATTAGCGGCAGTGTCCGGGTTCTGACCGGGAACATCACGGCGGCCGACAGCTTTGACGTCGCGGCAAGCGCGCGGGCGACTTGCAAGTTTTCGTTGTTGCCGGAGTCAACTTCCGAGCCTTCCAAGGGCACCAAGTCAGGGGACAATCGAGGCAGCGTGCAGTTGCGATTCGAGGACGTGCGGTTGGCGGGGAGCCCCGCTCGACTGTTCGTACGCCATCAACTTCTGGTCGCTCCGGAAAAGAACAAGATCCCTGGTGTTCCGCTCTATGGTTATTCGGAGGTGGCGGTCTCCGGAAAGGCTGATGTGGTGGCGGTGCTGCAGCAAAACCAGGTCAAGTTGCTGCACCGCCAGACAGGCTTACCCGAGATGGTCCTCGAAACCGGACTGAAAGAGGGCGAGCTTAGAGAGCTTTCCGTAAGTCCAGACGGCCAGATGGTCGCAGCCACCCATTCCACTAATCGTTTATTCTTATGGGATACGATGACGGGTCAATATCGGGATATCCAACATTTGCCACAAACAGAGACGACTGTCGCCTGGTTCCTTGATAATGAACGGTTGGTGATGCGGGTAAATCGTGGGAAATACGGGCAGAGCGTCTGGCCTGTGAGCAGTGGAGAAATGTTGTTTCATGTCGGCACCCGGTCCGACTTTTTTGCCAGTGTCCCGAATGGGATTCGGTATCACAGTTACGATCGGATTGAAGAGCAGATTGGTGCGTCCAGATCCCGCAGTCTGATGCAATTGAAGTTGCCCGATCAGCCCAGTGATCGCCATGTTTCCAGTCACAAAGGCAGCTTTTCTGTGGGTGGCAGTCGGGTGGCGACGTCATTCATCTTGCGGGAAAGCATGGCGGGCAAGGGCTATTCGCCAGGCCATGAAACCGAACTGGGAGTGTGGGACGTCGCAGCAGGGACGCTATTACGGCACCAGTCACTGGCACCACGAGAGATCCTGGCGGTGGCGTTGTCTCCCGATGGTCGTACGGTTGCCGCGACGGTCATTGATCCGCGTGCCGAACGTCCCGCCCAGTCGCCTCGGCTCGCAGTCCTCTTTTGGGATGTTGATACCAACACGCCCGCCAATGTCCAGGCATTGGCAGGTCCAGCATCGAGTACGTCAACCACCCAGATCCCTACCGAAACCGGCGAGAACAATCTTAGCTTTTCCCAGGATGGGAAAACGCTGACTGGAATGGACCGGATGGCCCGCCGCGCCTTCGTGTGCGAGATGACCTCGCCAGCCCCAATGATGGAACCCTGAGCACAGCAACGGCAGTGATCATCCGGGAACGCCAGTGGCACCCAATCCCGGTGTTGAATTGATCGTGCCCAGCCTCTATTTCGGTTGCCGTGTCGGCGGTTGGGCCTCCTGAAACTCCGTCCAACCGTAGCGTCGTCCCTTGGCGAGATGGACTGGATTCAGTTCATTGTCGCCCTCAAACCGTTCGCCGATCTTGTAGTTCGTATCTTTGACTTCAATCCCGACGAACATGAGCCCCGGCGTTCCTTCGCGTGTGATGTAGAGAAAGGCAGCCGTGGACTGAGG
>CAMAVF010000272.1 GCA_945861445.1 Planctomicrobium piriforme
GGCTGCTGGTCACTTCAGATCAAAGTCGGCCTTGTTGGCGCCGGCTTTGACGTCGAACTTCAAGTTGGAGTTCGGCGTGCCGTAGATCTCGGGAATGCTGCTTTTCGGCGGTTGCCGAGTTTCGGGCTTATTGATGTCAGTCTGGCCCATTTCCGCGCGGTCGACGATGGTCACCGTATTCGGACCAATGACCCCCTTCAGCGAATAAGTACCATCGGACTTGATGTCGCCGGCAGCCACCGCGCCCGTCGGCGGTTGAAACATGACCTGGCCTTTAGTCAGAGGCTGGTTTTTGTAGGTAACCTTGCCGGTCACGTCGGCGTATTCGCGTTTCGGTGCCGCCGGGCCGCCGCAGCCCCAGAGCACTGTCAGCAAGAGACCGGTGAGCAGACCGTTTCGTCCGGATAATAGGGTAGGCATAAATTCGAATTCTTTGAAAAGTTGCCGACTTGGGATTGTAAGCAAGCTAGTAGAGAAAGCCGGGCCTCAGCGGAAGCCCGGCTTTCGAGATCGAACGCTCCGATTTTCACCTAAAACTCGCCGGTCGCAGTGCCATCGGCGATGTCCGCCAGATTCTGGAGGGTAGCCAGGGCGATATTCTCGCTGAGGAAGCGGACCGCGCCGTCACCCAGCAGGATGTGAACGCCGCCCGTGTGCTCGCTCTTCAGCGACTGCTGGTTGCGCGCCGTGCTGATCGCCGAGCCTCCCCCGGTCCAGTACAGGTTCGGAGCGTACGCAATCGTCTTGTACGTGTTCCACGGCTGATCCTGAATGGCGGACGCGACCAGTGGCGGATTGCCGTCGTAGAAGCCGTACCAAACGGTGGTATTAACCCTGTCCATCGCAACGGCAACCGCCTGCTTGGTGCCGCCGGTCCCTTTCGCCAGGCCGGAGTACTCGCCGACGACCATCACGTTCGACGTGCCGTCCGTCATGTCCCGCACGCCCCGCTTGCTGTTCTTGAAGAACGTGCCCCCGCTGGCTGCGTAGGTTCGGCCGTTGAGCGAGGCTCCGTTTGTGTTGCCCGAGATGCCCACGTACTGAGCGACCGTCTGTACGTAATAGGGGTAAGACGGGGAATAGGTCCACAGCGTGGGCGTCGTCGAGGAGGGGCAGATGTAGGCCGGGATCAGCATCCTCGTGGTGGCCTCATGGTTGGCGTCCTGCGATGAGCTGTAGCATGCATATCCCGTTATTTGCCAGTTCAACTTGTTGTACATCGCCGACTGATCGATGTACGGGAGGATGTCGGCATAGAAGTTGTGGCCCGACCGGCCGTCGGTCACATACGCCGAGCACGGCGAGCAGCTCGTGGCGCCCGGAGGGAATACCAGAAAGTTGTCGTGGTAATTGTGCAGCGCCAAGCCCATCTGCTTCAGGTTGTTCTTGCACTGCGAGCGGCGGGCCGCTTCCCGCGCCTGCTGCACGGCCGGCAGCAACAACGCGATCAGGACGGCGATGATGGCGATCACCACCAGCAACTCGATCAACGTAAATCCACACAGCTTGTTTCGCTTCATGATCGGACTCCTCAGAATAAGGAAAAATACGCATCGCCCCAAGAACTGAGGAATGCGACTATAGAGGCCACCTGATTAAACATCCCGCCGCACGGTTCGTCAATCTGAAAACTGTTCAGAAAAAATATTGCCACTGAGTTGCGCTTGTCATTCGCGATGAAATGTCAGATAAAGAAGCGATGAGCTTCTGGACTGGAATCGGAAAGACGTCTGCCCGCTGCGGCACGCTGGCGGTGTGGGTTGCGGCCCTCGTCGGTTGCGGTTCGTATCCGTCCAGGACTTCGACCGCCGGCTCCGATTCGGCCCCCGCCGCCATGGGGCGAGACGCTGTCCGCACCACCGCTTCCGAACAGAGAGACGGGGTGCGGGTGAATGCGATCGCCACGCCCGCAAGCGATCCCGCCGCAGCCGTGCCGTTGCGGCCGGTCCGCCCGGAGGACTGGTTCGAAACGATGCCCGATACGGGCATCGATGCCGCCTATCGGAACGGGGAAGAGGCGGGATTGGCGTTTCTGCTCGAGAGCCTGGGTGGCGGCGTGGCGCTGGTCGACTTCGATCGCGACGGCCGCCTCGATCTGTTCTTCACGGGCGGAGGGACGCTGCACGGGGAATCGCGCCGCGTCGAGGGTCGCCCTTCGGCCCTGTTCCGAAACGAGGCAGCCTGGCGGTTCGCGCCGGTGACGACGCCCTCCCGGCTGGGAACGTCGGACATGTACACACACGGCTGCTCGGTCTGCGATTACGACCGGGACGGGTTCCCCGATCTGCTCGTTTGCGGCTATGGCGGGGTACAGTTGTGGAAGAACAATGGAGACGGCACGTTCGAGGACGTCGCGCGGCTGTCCGGCCTGACGCTGGACGGATGGTGCACGGCGGCGGCTTGGGCGGACATCGATCGCGACGGGGACAACGACCTACTGATCGTCCGCTACGTCGAATGGTCCCCGAAGATTGACCGCACCTGCCGCACTGTGAACGGGCGCCCCGAAACTTGCAATCCCAGCCTGTACCAGGCCACCCATCAGGCGTTGTACGTCAACCGCGGCGACGGCACGTTTGAAGACGTGACCTCCTCGCGCGGCATCGACCGGACCGGCAACGGCCTCGCCGCGGTCGCGGCCGATTTCAATGAAGACGGCTGGTGCGACTTTTACGTCGCCAACGATGGGACCGCAAACCTGCTGTACCTGGGAGGGCCGAACGGTGTGTTTCGCGAGGCGGCCCTGGCGGCCGGCATCGCGGTCGACGAGTACGGGAAGACGCCGGCGAGCATGGGAGTCGACGTCGGCGATTACGACGGCGACGGCCGGCTCGACCTGTTCGTGACGAACTTCGAGAGCGAAGACGAGGTCCTGTACCGCAACTTGGGGGACGGGATGTTCGTGCAGCGCACCGCGCAGACCGGGCTGGCGGGGCCGATGCGGCTGCGGGTCGGCTTCGGAACGGCGATGACCGATTTCGACGGCGACGGCTGGCTCGACCTGTTCGTCTCGAACGGCCACGTCTTTTACGGCGGCGGCCTCACGACCTACCGCCAGTCGCCCCAGCTCTTTCGCAACCGTGAAGGGCAGCGGTTCGAAGAGGTCTCCAGCGCCGGGGGAGAATATTTCGAGCGCCAGCACGCGGGGCGAGGCGTGGCCGTCGGCGACCTCGACGACGATGGCGCGCCCGACATCGTCGTCGTGCATCAGAACGACTTCCCCGTCCTGTTGCGAAACCGCCGCGTGCCGCCGCGCTTCGTTCGCCTCCGCCTGCGCGGCACGACTTCGAACGTGGAAGCGATCGGGGCGGTCGTGGCCGTCCGCGACGGCCCGCGCAGCGTGTCCCGCTGGATCTCGAGCGGGTGCGGCTATTTCTCGCAGTTCGATCTGCGGCCGATTGTGCCTCTGACCCATAATGCGGAATCGGTCGCGGCGGTCGTCCGCTGGCCCTGTGGCGTTTCCGAACGGTTTGCTTCTCTGGACGTCAATCGCACCCATGAGCTTGTCGAAGGACGAGGGGACGCGCTCCCCCCATCTCCCTGAGTCCCAGTCGGCGCAGCCCGCCGCGATGTCCTCGACATGGCGGCGCCGGCGAGCGGCGTTCGCGCTGGCGTTGGGGTTGGCGGTTCTCGCCGGCGGCGCGGCGGCGCTGTACTTCCGGTCCGGACCGGACCGTCTGACGGACAGACCGGCCGAACGCTCAACGACGGAGCGGATCAAAATGCTCGCCCGGCAGGCGGAGACGCTCGAACCTTCGTTGCATCCACAGGAACTCGAAGCCTGTCTGGTCGAACTGACCGAAGCGCGGCCGGACGATCCCGAATGGTGGAAACGCCTCGCGTCGCTGCATGTCGGCAGCCAGCGATCCACGGACGCCGTGGCCACGTACCGCCGCGCGCTCGATGCTCCGCTGCCCGCTGAGGATTCGGATCGATTGCGGCTCGGACTGGCAGCCCAGTTGATCGAGATCGGTGACCTTCCCGCCGCGCGCATCGAAATCGAGCGGCTCAGGGAGCTTGGCATGCACCATCCGCAGTTCAGCGTCTGCGTCACGCGCCTCTTGCGGCTGGAGGGAAAATCCGCCGAGGCGCTGGAATACCTCACGCGTAGCATTCCCCCGGAACGCCGCGATGCGTCCGTATTTCTCATGCTGGGCCTCTTGGAATTCGACCTGGAGCACTTCGCAGCGGCGCGCGACCGCCTGGCAGAATCGGCTCGTCTCAATCCGTTCGGCGAACTCGCCCAATTCAAGCTGGCCGAGTGCGCTCGCCTGCTCGGGGATGCGGAAAAAGAACGGGAACACCGTGCGCGTTACCAGTCTCTCCATACGGCGCGCAGCGAGATCAGCCTGCTGACGATGCGTCTGCGTCGGGACGGATCGCTCGATGCCGATCAGAAACGGCGGCTGGCCGAGTCGTATGCCGCCGTCGGCAATGACGCCCAGTCGGAATTCTGGAGCAAGCAAACGCAGACCGAGGTGCCGGCGGGGGATCAGCCGGCCGGTCGCTCCGGTGCGTCGTCCCCGGACCGCTCGCACCGCGACGACTGATCAGCCAAGTAGCGGCCCGCAGGACCGCCGGAGCCTGGCAGCCCGTTGAAAGACTCCCTGCGGTGCTCTCCCCGAACCAATGCGACTCATCGTGTCCGCACAAGTATCGTCCGGCAATCGGCAACCGCCAGCCAGTCACATCCAACACGAGGTGCCGCAAGTGGGAATTAATACATGATCCGCAAGACCTGTGAGGGTGATACTTCCTGAAACTGTTAGTCGGCAACAATGAACGCCATCGCCGCTACCAAATCGATGCGCAAACGACCGCAAATGTTCGCGGAGATTTTGACTGTGTGCTACTGTTTCAAGAAATTGTCTTGTACGCCCTGCAATGGAGACTTGGAGGCTCACGACATCAATGCTTGCGGGAAGCACGTTCGGAACTCATCATGAGCGTAACCGGGTGCCGTAGAGTGCAACTCGCACTGTCATACAGCAATGCGTTGGACCGTAAGTGCTCCGAGTCATCGTGAACCGCAATCGGCAGGATTTCCACATGCGACCACAATTCTTGATCGGTTTAGTAGCGACATTCGGAGTGACGCTGGGACACGCAGCGCCCCCTCCGGAGCCTGCCCGCAATCCATTGATCATCAAGGAACTGCCCGCGATTTATAACTCGAATTTTGAGAAGGGACTTGTCTTCTCGAAATTGGCTCAACCGACAACCGAACGCATCGAGGTGCCATCGCAGTCGTTCTCGTATCAGATTTCCAATGTTGCCGCTGAAGGCACAAAGAGTCTGTTGCTGGAACGCACGAGCCACGGCTCATGTTACATCCCGTTGCCCACGTTTACCGTCCCGATCCATCGCCGCTACTATCTGACTGCACGCATCCGTACCGAGGGACGGATCTCGGGGGCACTTCGGCCAGTGGCCGGTGCCGGAAATGAGGACTTCTCGCCGTGGGTTGGGCCGGATCAGGATTGGACAGAAGTCGGTCTGGCATTCGACGGGACAGACAAGCACAACACCGGTCTACCCCCCGGCGACACCGAGTACGATCCGAAGAAAACTTATGTCGAATTGCGACTCAAAGCGCAGGGGTTAGGCAAGGTTTACTTCGACGATATCCGAATTCATGAAACGACGAACTACACCCCCTGCCTGCGAATCAAAGTCCTCGCACCGACCGATCATCCCTACCGAGTCAAGCTGCATGCCTTGATCGGCCCTCCCAGTTGGTATCATGAAAAAGTCTACTTCGAGTCAGGTATCAAACCAGGCGAATTCTCGCCGTGGATGGAGTTGAACACCATCCCGGAGTTTAAGGGCACGCGAGTGCATTCTGCCGGCCTGCATATGCTGGCATTAGATGGGAAGCCGCTTGAACAAGTGAAGGCAGAACTCGAATTTGCATCAGCTCCCTATGTTTCAGATCCGCCTGCAGGCATTTTTCGTAAAACGATTGCCATGCAGACCACCGGGAATGTGCTCGGGATTTTTATTCCCAGCGCGTCGGTGTCACCACCGGAATTTGCGCGCGGAGTGCGACCACTCGCCGAAGACATTCAGTTGCGAAGCGATCACATCCGTGGATTGAATCTGCCGCCGGTCGATCTGCAACATTTTTACATAGAAGCGCATCACAAGGGATTCGGATCCTTCTTTACTGATACGAACCTGCTGGCGACCGAACTGGAAACGATTCGCAAGATCGGCTTTAGCGCCCTCGACACCCAATACTCTGGTCAATCCGGACCGTACCTCAAGATGGCCGATCGCTTTGATTTGAAGCGGACCCATCAGACGACTGTCGGCCACATCTTTATGGAAGATCCGGCGACTCGTTTTGCCAACTTCGACGAAAAGGAACTCCGTACTCGGATTCAAAGTTATGTCGACGATTGGTTTGCCGGACTGAACCGTGCGGATGCCGCCGAATTGCCGCGCGTCAGGTTCTTCGTGCTGTGCGATGAAATCTGGGGCGTAGCGTTTAAGGGGGCAGCATTCGAACAAGGCTTCCGCGACTATTTGAAAAAGCAGAAAGTTGTCCCGAACGAATTAGGCTACTCGACTTACGATCAAATCACATTTCCGAACACGTGGGCCTGGCACCAATCCTGGGATCACCGCCCGAAAGACCGGTCCAAAACCACCGAGTGCCGTGAGTATTACTGGAAACTGCGGTTCTGGAGTTATGCCACGGCGAAAGTCTACGCCCTGTTGAGCGAAGCCATCCATCGTCACTATCCCAATGTACCGACCGTTGTGAACCACGGGATGCCTTGGGCGTACGGCTACGATGGTTATATGCGTGGCGTCGAAGTCTTCGAATTTGCGAGGCAGAATTCGACTTCCGCTTTTCTCCATGAGGACTGGCTGAATACCAGCGGCTGGCGTCATTCCGGAATTCAACTCTGCGGCTATCTCGCCGACCTCAGCCGGTCGATTGGCCGAATCAACGGTGCCCAAGCCTATGCCTATGTGATGCCCGCCGGCGAGGGTCAGATTCAGCTCAAACTTGCGTCGGTTGTCGGCAAGGGAATTAAGGTCGTTGACTTGTATCGCTATGGCCCGGAGTATTCATCGCCGGATTACTGGTCGAACAACCTGCCGCAGGCTGCCGGAGTCGCCAAGTACCTGCGACAGCTCGACCAGGCAGAAGATCTGCTGGCCGATGCCCAGCCACGACCAGCCCAAACGGCGATCGTGTGGTCCGCCAGCAACGATATCTGGCGCACAACGGATGCGACAATTTACGATCAGCAACTGATCTATCTGGCGCTGCAGCACAAACAAATCCCGGTCGATTTTGTCGATGAGTTCTCGATCGAATCCGGGGGATTAGCGCCCTATAAAGTCGCCTACATGAATAGCGACTTCCTGCGTACCGCGGCGCAGAAATCCGTCTTGAAATGGGTTGCAGAGGGGGGACATCTCTGGCTGGACGCTTCAGCCGGTACGGGTGATGAGTACGGCCAGCCAACGCAATTATTTCACGAGGCATTAGGATTAAAGGACGTCACTGTCCGTCGCAGCGAAGTCTTGACCTACGAGACACAACACGGGTTGCCACAGCAGAAGGCCCTGGGGGCCATTACCTTCCCCGGATCGCAGCAGAAGGTCGAAACAATTGGCCAGGAGGTGCACTTCCAACTGGACGCCCCTGAGGCGATTGAAATTCTGGCGAAGTACGACGATGGTTCGCCCGCCGTCATTCAGCGAAAGTACGGAAAAGGGACACTCTATTTTGCCGGCACTCTGGCTGGTTGCACCTATGCGCGGCCCGTTGTCCGCATTCCCGGCGATATTGAACGCGGTTATCTTGAAACTCAGCGCCGGATGATCACCGATTTCGCGATCGCGCGAGGTGTTGAGCGTCCCGCAGCGTGTAATGTGGCTGGCATCCAGGCGGATGTTCTCGATGGATCGCGTGGCATGGTCGTGGTGCTGGCCAACTTTTCTGATGGCCCCCAGAAGATCAATCAACTGAAACTCCGCGTCACAAGATCTATCAAGTCAGTCCGTTCAGCACAGCACGGACCGCTCAAATGGGTCGCCAGCAGCGATCAGGAAATCTCCGTTGAACTGCCGCTCGACCTCACCGACTTTCTGCTTCTGGAATGAGAACCGGCTCAGAGGCGCCCGAACGCAACTGATGGAGAATTGTCGCGTGGGCATCGGCGTTGTCGGGCTTTCGGCGGTGCGCCTGTGGGGTATGAATACAGTGCGTCCAAGCGAATTCCCCGACCTAACTGGTCTCCACCAATTCAGCTCGCCACTCACATACCGGGCGTGAGGAATCTTGTTCCTCACGCTCTTTGTCATGATTAGCCCTTTGACCAAGCCACCATTAGTTGCTGTTTGAAGAGTGATAACGGATGGAAACATAGCGCATTCCGTTATTAGCATGGACGTACATTCCAGCTCAATTGGCGACTCGATTCGTCTGTTCAGGTAATTTTCGGTACTGCCGTGATCGCATCGAAAGCCGGCCATGTCATCGGCTATGACACGGAGATCCGAGCGTCGCATGCTCAATACTCTCTGAGTTCCGGAGACCTTGATCGACCTCAGAGTTCCCGATTCACCAGTGCTGAAGGCGAGCATTGGCGTTTGTACTGAAACCTCACAAATGGCATGGTATGCAATTTGCTTAATCTGCTTGCAACGCAGACTGGGGCCGGTCTGCGCGCCAGTCTGGATGCGCCCCGAATGTCGGACTGCAGTGGAAGGGTCGATGCTCGCACTTCAACTTCCATTCACGCAGCTCCTGTCATTCAGAAAGTCGAAACTCTCCCATGCGCAACAGGTTTCTGCCAGATGAAACGGGCTTTGTCGTTTCATCCGAACTGATGTTGATCGCCACCATGCTCGTCTGGGGCCTGCTGGTCGGTCTGAACACCCTCAGTAACTCCAAGACCGGCGAGTTCGACGACGTGGCGGATGCCATTGGCAACGTCCATCTTGACTACAGCTTCGCCGGCCTATCAGGTCATTCTTCCAGCGTTGCCGACAAGAGCCTTCAACGCTGTTGAAGACTTCTGCGAAGACGGCGGCCAGGCGCAGGGCACCTTTGAATTGTGCACCGCCACCGTCGACGGGGACATGAGGATCTCGCTGCAGGTCAGGCTTTCCAGCCTGACGAGGGTGCTGGGCGGCGCAATCTCCTGCGTTGTGCGGCCCAATCAAAACTTTCGGGCCGACCTCCAGACTTGATCAATCTGGTCGTTGCTCCTGACAAACATTGAGACAATTCCCATGCGTCTGAACTCTTGGCTGTCCTCGCTCTCGAACTCCCTTGCGTGCCGAAACGCTCGGCTCTCTTCAAAGAAGCGCCGACGACGAACGATCAGGGAGCGGGTCGAATGCCTGGAAGATCGCCTCGTGCTGGCAACAGTGACGGGCACGAGCCCCTCGTTTGCCACGAGTGGATCGATCGCGGCAGGGACGACGTCGCTGCAAGTGGCCTTCAGTGAGAATGTTGTCGGAGGTGCAACGGCGTCAAACTTCGAACTCCGCAACCAGGGGGCGGATGGCCTGCTCGGCAATGGCGACGACACCATCATCACGCTGGGGGCGAGCTATGCCGCAAACGCATCAACTCTCAGTTTTACCGGGTTAGTCGAAGGCATCTACCGCCTGACGGTCAAAGAGACGATTACCGATGTCAGCGCAAACCCGCTCGACGGCGATGGCAACGGCACCGCAGGAGGAAATTGGGTACGTGACATTGTCGTTGGTGCAGTTTCCACCTCGCTTACATCACCCAATGGTTTCACCTTTGATGTGGAGTTCGGCGGCTTTGGCGCCGGGCAACTCGTTCAGGGAACTGGTAATACGTTTGATGGTTTGAACAGACTTCAAGTCGGCGGCACTGACTATGCTCCCAGCGTGCCCACAACACCGAGCGTTGTATGGCGACAATTAGATTTCCCGTTGGCGACAATTAGAATTCCCGGTTTGGACGCAGCAGATTGGTCTTGAGACGAGAATGGCAATTTTCCGAACGGCGGACGATTGCGATGACTCAGGATGTCCAAGTTCGGAAGCTATTTTCT
>CAMAVF010000273.1 GCA_945861445.1 Planctomicrobium piriforme
GTCGACTGCAGGAAGCCACTTTCTTTATTGCTGTCCGAGTAACCAATCATCACTTCCTGAATATTGCCGCGAAGTTCCAGATGCTGCCGATAGACGGGCAGGGCGAACAACCGCTGCATAATCGACTGCCCGCTGCGCAATGGTTCGAGAGCCTCGAAGAGCGGCACGATGTCGAGCTTGCTGACACCGTCATTGGGCCGGAACAGCCGGGCTTCGCGCGCGAACAACAGGACCTCCAGCAGATGCGCCGGCGTGGTTGTCGAACTGATGATGTACTTCTGCAGGACGTCGGGGCATTGCTGTTCGAGAATGGCCGAGGTGGTGCGGAACGTCTGGACGACTTCGGTCGTCTCGGGTGAGAACGGCAGATGCGTCGGGATGAGCGGCCGGGAGTGCTGCAGTTCGCCGACCAGGCAGGCGAAGCGGGCTTCGTCGGTCATTTGGGCATAGGACGAACAGACGCCAGCCCAGCGAAAAATTTCGTCCAGGGCCTGCAGATGTCGGCCGCTGTGTTGCCGCAGGTCAATCTTCAGCATGTGGACGCCGAACACGTCGACCAGCCGGATCATGTCCTGCAGGCTGCCTCCCACCGCGGCTTCGGCTCCGGCATGACGCAGGTCCGACGCGATCAGTCGCAGGTCGAACAGCAACTGGCTGCCGCCCAGATAAACACCTTTGGGGATCGGGGAGGCCCCGCCACTCCAACTGGGCTCGCAGTTACGGACATAGTCCAGGGTCCGCTGCAGTTTGGCGGAGATCAGCTTGCACTTGGCACGATAGGGTTCGTGTTCGGGCATCAGCATGACGTCGGGAAACTGGGCTGCATCCTGCGCCAGTGATTCCCGGAATTCTGGACTGGGAACGATGAAATGGTCAGAATGGCTCAGCTTGCGCCACAGTTGCTCCATCTCGGTCTGATAATGCTGCAGCACGGCCACCTGCTGCAGGGTGACCGCTTCGGCAGTCACGCGATGAGTCACGCTGGGGTGGCCGTCTCGATCGCCGCCGATCCACGAACCGAATCTCAGGAAAGAAGGAACTTCCCACTGGCGTTCGGGATAGACGCGGCTTAAGCCCTGACCGAGTTGGCGATAGAGCCGGGGCACCACATCGAACAGGCTGCCTTCCACCATTTCGAGTCCGTGAATGACTTCATCCTGGACCCGGGGTCGGGAATCACGAATCGCATCAGACAGCCAATAGGTCTCCACTTCCTCCGCAACTGCGGCTTCTGTTTGCTCGAGTTCAGCGGGCAGCAGTTGCCCATACTCCAGGCGATCCATGTGCTGATCAATCGCATTCAAGCGATCCAGAATCGTGCGGCGACGTGCTTCACTGGGATGAGCCGTAAACACCGGATAAATGAGGGCCCGATCGAGTTCCGCCTGGACTTGTTTGGCGGTGAGGCCCCGATCTCGCAATTGACGCAATGCCGCTTCGGGAGTCTCCGCCAGCGGTGCCCCACCGAGCTCTGCCGCCCGGATTCGCAAGGCACGCACTCGCGCGCGTTGTTCGGCCAGGTTGATCAGATCAAAGTAGATTGTGAAGGCGCGAATCAAGGTGCGGAGATCGGCCAGCGGCAGGTCCGCCAGCCGGTCGCGGAGTTGCCGGGCCTGTTGCACGGTCGGATTGGCGCGGAGATTCTTGGCGGAGGCCCGAATTTCTTCGACCAGTTGAAACGCACCCTCCCCGGCGACCCGGCGCAGAGCCTGTCCCAGCAGGTCCCCCAGCCGACGAATGTCGCCACTGAGCGCTTCCTGTTCTTTCGGCCGCATGGCGAATATCCCTGTCCGGTCAGCGCTGACTCATGTTGCTGGAAGTCCCGCCCGCTGCGGGGATGTAGCACTTCATCACATAGTCCATGACCATGCGGTCGGCATTGAAGCGCCAGCCCAGCGAACGAATGGCCGACTTCATGCGGGCAATCCAGGCCCGCGGCAACCCGTCGCGATCACGCCCATAATACATCGGGATCACCTCTTCGCTCAATGTGCGGGCGAGAGAGTCGCCATCCATCTTGTCGTGCACGTCGACATTGCTGTGAGTTTCCCCCATGCCGATGGCGAATCCGTTCGTTCCGTCGTAGGCTTCGGCCCACCAGCCATCGAGCACCGACAAGTTCAAGCCACCGTTGAGCACCACCTTTTGACCGCTCGTGCCGGAAGCTTCCAACGGACGACGCGGGTTATTCAACCAGACGTCGACCCCCTGGACCAGATGCCGGGCGACGTTCATGTCATAGTCTTCGACAAAAATCAGCTTACCGGCAAAGACCGGGTCGCGCATCATTTCGGCAATCTGCTTCAAGACAGTCTTACCCGGCACATCGCGCGGATGCGCCTTGCCGGCGAAAACGAATTGAATTGGCCATTGCGGATCGTTGATGAGTGATGCCAGCAGTTCGAGCTCCTGGAAAATCAGGTTGGCTCGTTTGTACGTAGCGAATCGCCGGGCAAAACCAATCGTGAGCGCATCGGGACTGAGCGACCGGCGGCAGCGATCAATGACATCCTTCGAGTCGCCGCGCCGTTCCGCCTGGGCGACGGCACGCTGCCGGACGAACTTGATCATCCGCGTCTTCAGCGTCTGATGCGTCTCCCACAACTCGCCGTCGTCGACCGTTTCGATCCCCTCCCAGACATCCGGTTCACCATTCCGTTGGGCCCATTCTGAACCCAGGTGGCGGTCGTAGAGATTCCTCATCTGCGGTGCCAGCCACGTCGGCACATGCACTCCGTTGGTGATGTGACCAATCGGAACCTCGTCTTCGGAACGCCCCGGAAACAGTGACGTCCACATCGCCCGCGATACTTCACCATGCAGGGACGAAACGGCATTCGCACGTCGCGACGCCTTCAGCGCCAGGACCGTCATGCAGAAATCTTCACCGTGATTGTGGGGATGGACGCGTCCCAGTCCCATCAGCGTTTCATGTGAAATCCCCAATGCATCACGCAACGGCCCGAGGTGTTCTTCGATCATGTCGGCATGGAACCGATCGTGTCCGGCCGGCACCGGCGTGTGCGTGGTGAAGACGGTATGCGTCGACACCCGCCGCAACGCTTCTTCGTAGCCGATCCCTTCGGTCTGCATGCGGATGCGGATCATTTCCAGCACCACAAACGCGCTATGCCCTTCGTTCAGATGCAGCACGCCGGGTTGAATACTCATGGCCTTCAGGGCACGAACCCCGCCGACTCCCAGGAGCAACTCCTGACGAATTCGGACGCGCGTATCTCCGCCGTAAAGTCGCGCGGTCAGTTGCCGGTCTTCCGGTTGATTCGATTCCACATCCGAATCGAGCAACAACAACGTGTTGCGTCCCACCATCGCCTTCCAGACACGCGCATAGATGGTCGCCCCGCGGGTCTCGACCGAGACCATCAACGGCCGGTGATCGGCCCCCATCATCGGTTCCAGGGGAAGCTGCCGCAGATCGAGGTTCACGTAGTCCTCGTGCTGCCAGCCGGTCGAATCGAGTCGCTGGCGAAAGTAGCCCTGAGCGTAAAACAGGCCGATCCCGACTAGCGGAATTCCCAGGTCGGAAGCACTCTTGATGTGATCGCCGGCCAGAATCCCCAGACCTCCGGAGTAGATCTGCAGCGATTCGTGCAGACCGAACTCGGCGGAAAAATAGGCCACGGGGCGCGCTTTCAACACTCCCGTATGAGTCGCCCCCCACGTCTTCTTCGACCGCAAATAATCCTGCATGCGGCGGTAGGCGTAATTCAACCGGCTGTGCAGCACGAGTTCTCCAGCCCGCTCTTCCAGCTTTTCGAGCGACGTCTTGGAGAGCAAGGCGACCGGATTGTGATCCAGTTCACGCCAGCTCACGGGATCGAGTTCATTGAACAGACTGGTCGATTCGGCATCCCAACTCCACCACAAGTTGCGAGCCAGAGCCCAGATCCGCTCATAGGTTGGTGCGATGAACTGTTCCAGATTGCGGGCCTCACTGACGATTGGACCCAATTGCCGGACGATCGCCAACAGCAACGTAATCTCATCCGTCGAGAAGGTGCGTTCTTCCCGGGTCTGGACCACCAGGACGCCTTGAAAGACTCCTTGTTCGATCAGCGGTACGCCGAGAAATGAGAGATAGGGGTCTTCGCCCGATTCACGGAAATACTTGAACCGCGGGTGTTCCGGAGCATCAGCGACCATGATCGGCCGCAATTCTTCAGCCACCAGGCCGGCCAAGCCTTCATCCAGCCCCATGCGGACTTTGCCGATGCTTTCCGGACGCAGCCCGACCGTCGCGGCCAGCACCAGATTGGCCCGGTCGGGTTCGATCAGGTAGACCGAGCAGACGTCGGTCTGGAATCGCTGCTGTACCATCCTGACCAGATTGGCCAGCGTTTCTGCCGGGTCCCCTTGCTTGGAGGAAATGCTGCTCAAGTCGGGGAGCACGGTCAGAACTGAATCGAGAGGAGCTTCTTGAAAGTGAGTCATCAGCAGCACGATCTCCGTGAATAAGCGAGGCGACGTGACCGAGCGGTAGCCATTACCCAGACCGCTTTCGACGGGGCTGGAGATGCTCAATAGCAACGCGTGTGCCAGAAAACGAACGCCACGGAACCCACGAAAAGCACGAGAATGTCGCCGCGACGACGCGACAGGGGCCGCCGGTTGCTCATTCTGATTGCACGCTTGCGCAAGAAACAATCACCATCCCGGCGAGGACAGACTGTCGAAAGGCGGGCCTTCGAACACATCCGAGGCGGTGTTTGAAGGTGGCTAGTTGACGAAACGGACGTTGCGGAACCGGATTTGGCCTCGATCGGTGGTCCTGATTCCACGCTTCACGACACCGATATCCAGCGTGCGGATGGGGAAGTCGATTCGCTGGTTGTGATCACCGCCCCAGTGTCTGGCGAGACGTTCGTCCTGTTCGGGACTTTTTAGATTAAGCAACCTGATGGGCCACCCTGCGTGATGATTTCGCAGAGATCCGTAACGACTTTTCTGTACTCTCGTCTCACCCTGTCAAACACTTCGACCGTGAGCTTTAGCTCCATTCTGTTCAACAACTTCACGTCCTCAAACTGGGACAGGACGTGCAGATGGCACTGTTTGTCACGCTTACTGACGTCATCGAGAACCTCCAGCACGCACTCGGATTCGTACCTTTCGGCACCGTACCATAATGAACAAGGAATGAATGATCCAGATTGAGGACATAACGCTTTCGCCCCCTCGCAGAACGCTGCGCGTGCAGTGGCGTTCGGGCCGATTGCCGCAGAGTCAACGAACCGCTCCACTGCAGACTTTCGAGGATGTATGAAATCGTTGCCTCCACGTAACGCATCGTCGTACGACTCGGTGCAGCGCGGCACATCTGCCCAAGAATTGATCCGCATGCTGACACTGCATGGTAAGAGATGGTAGTGAGCCAATTCACGCTCCGTGATAAAAGCATGCACATGTCCTGCGGCAGCCTTGTATGAAGTGAGGAGCTTCGAGATACAGCATGCGTGTCCCACGACTCGGTCCGCGAGTGAGTGCCCTGGATGCGCGGGCTCCGTCTGCTTTCCGTCGATCGTCAACGACTTATCCCAAAACTCAAGCATTGGACACCAATGTGCCACTTGAATAGGAACATTGCCGGGGAAGAGAAATGAGCGCCATATGTCAGCGGGAAGCCTGGTACTAAATGGCCTTATTTCGGATTGCAGACACACAACGGTTACAACGGCTAGGGGAAACATTATTTCATCAAAAGTGGTTTGCTCGTCAGCATCGAAAAGCCCACGAAATGGTGAGATTGGGTGATGACTATCTGCGGGATCGGGCTTCGCCGTGATGAAAAACGTCGCCATTTCTGTTGTGTCTCACCCGAATAGATTGCTTTAGGAATCACGGCACAGGAACGCTCGGCGCACTCAGCGGGAAATGCAGTGATAGAAAGGATTAACCATCAGTATACGAGCAATGGCCATCTTTCGCCCCTCAACCACCGGTTCGGAGTATCAATTCCATTGAAAAACGGGCGGATAGTGCCGTGCGGCTCAGAGCTTCACCAGTTCTGTGTACCGACTCGGTCGCATCGTCCGCATCGACGCCTATTGATGCGACCTCTGTGTGGTGTCATAATGAAAGGCCACGCTGTGCAGTGAGTCGTCATCAACGGGGACCAGAATGCCTGTCATGAATGATCGCCGTTGTCTCGGTCCGGCTTCCCGGCGCGAATTTCTTCGTGCTGGCGCACTCACGCTGGGTGGTTTGAGCTTGCCTCAGATTCTGGCCGCGCGCGAACGGGCAGGGCAGGGGAGTCCCGATACGTCCGTCATCCTGTTTTGGATGTGGGGTGGTCCCAGTCAGCTCGAAACGTGGGACATGAAGCCGCAGGCCCCGTCCGAATACCGCGGCCCGTTTTCGCCGATCGCCACCAACGTGCCCGGGATTGAGATCTGTGAGATCTTTCCGCAACAGGCCAAGTTGGCGCACCGCTATTCGCTGATCCGTTCGCTGCACCACGAGATGGCATCGCACAACGATGGGTCGATTGAATTGCTGACGGGCAAGACGCCACTGCAGGCCGATCCGACCTCGACCGCAAGTTCCACTCATCCTGATTTCGGGATGATTGCCAGTCGGGTGCGCGGTCCTCAGCCGCATGGACTGCCTCAATACATCGGAATTCCCAAGCAACCGTTCATGACGCGACCGGTTTATCTGGGAATGAGGCACTCGGCGTTCGCGTCGGGCGATCCCTCGGCCGACAAGTTTCGGCCACCGAATTTGACGCTCGATGGTGGCATCAACGGTAACCGGATGGATGATCGCCGCGGACTGGTCTCGCAGCTGGATCGACTCAAGCGAGACATTGACCTCCTGGGCAGCATGGAGGGAATCGATCAGTTCCGGCAACAAGCCTTTCAATTGCTCACCAGCAGCAAAGTCGCCGCCGCATTTGATCTGGAACAAGAACCGGCCGAGCTCAGAAATCGCTACGGACGTCACCTCTGGGGGCAAAGTTGCCTGCTGGCCCGGCGTCTGGCCGAGGCGGGGACGGCGGTCGTCACGATTGATGCCATGGCGCCAGAAATGGGGACGAAGCTCTACTTCAGTTGGGACGATCACGCCAACGCACAACCGGGCTGGGACATGGCCAAGGGGTTGATCTGGCGTGCCAAGTACATGGATCAGGCATTGTCGACCTTGATCGAAGACCTGTGCGAGAAAAACCTGGACCGCCGGATTCTGGTGGTGGCAGTCGGGGAATTCGGCAGAACACCTCGGTTGAGCCGTGCTAACGGCTGCCTAGGCCGCGATCACTGGCCTCAGGCCCAGTCCGCATTGATTGCCGGTGGCGGACTTCGCATGGGACAAGTCATCGGCGCCACCACGGGCAGAGCCGAGTATCCCACCGAGCGCCCGTTACAGCCTCAGGATCTTCTGGCGACGATCTATCGCCATCTGGGCATCGATCAGCGAACGGAATTCGCCGATTTCTCGGGGCGACCGCATCCGATTCTCAATGCCGGCGAACCGATCCGGGAATTGGTTTGAGCGTCGACAGCGAATGTATACGGTAGTTCAAATGGATCAAAGAGAGCGAGATAATGCTGTGGGGACGCGGGAGAACCGTTTTATTCCCCAAAGGGGATAAACAACAAAGCCTAGGATCGCTCGGTACGCCGAGCGCACCCTAGGCCAGTCGGTCAATGTATTACCAACCCTGAAGGGGGAATGGCACTAGGTTAAGGAGTCACCTCCCGGTTAAGTCGGCGATGGTAGGTATCGCGCGGTTCGGTCACCGCAGCCGAAAGTTGTGACACATGCAATTCATGGCTGGTTCAGAGTTGGCAACGCCCGCCCACGTCCTGTTTTCAAATTAGGACACTGCCCACAGCGTCAGGAGTCGCGACATGGAAGAGAAGCAAAAGCCGAGACACTGGTCGATGTGGCTCGTGGTCGGGCTGGCGTTGCTCGTGGCGTATCCGCTCAGCATTGGGCCAATGTATTTCTTGGCTAATATCGGCTACCTGCCGCAATGGGTTGGGAAATTACGGATATACCGTCCTCTACACTTCCTTGGCGAGCAAATTCAGCCTATCGCTGAGTGGACCTATTGGTACTGCAGCTTGTGGGTGGATGAAGCATTGCTGTAGCCAATATTGGGACCAACACAGATGGAACGACTCAGTGCCGGGAATCCTTACCCTAGTGCCATTCCCCTGAAGGGGTTGCACCCATTGGTGCGCGATGGTGGAACCCCTTCAGGGTTCGTGACTTACGGGGTCCGATACCTAGGGTGCGCCGAGGGTACTCGGCGACCTTAGGCTTTGATGTGTATCCCCGTTGGGGAACAGAATCAGGCTCGGGCGAAGTGAAATGTTCTCCGCCATTTACCCCCTGTATTCCGATAGAGTTGGGAATTTTTGACTCCCGACCCTTGGAAGGCACATGCACATCCGTTTAAAGGGAGCAAAGAGCGCGGAGGGAGCAGAGGAAATTTCGCTCGTTTCGGGCCGCCGGGTGACTGCATGACGGCCCCAATTTGCTCCTACCCATCGAAGATGCTGAATATGTCGAAGGTGGCAAAGATGTCGAAGATGGCAAAGGAGCTACGAAGTTGTTCGCCGCGTCCGGAGCATTGGGGTTAGAGCATCTTATGTCGGAGGGTGCTAAAGATGGCAAAGATGTCGAAGATGGCAAAGATGGCAAAGATGTCGCATTTCACCCCAGCGAGGGTTTCTCCTGTTTCATAAGTCCCATTCGTCCCATAAGTCCCATCAAATTCACGGGACTTATGGGACGAATGGGACTTATGGCAGTCAGTTCCGTGCGACATCACGCTGTTGCTGGCGGACAGTTGAACCCGGACATGGCTTACGGTCGAATTCCGTGCCGGAAACAGACGCCAATCCTTGACAGTTGATGGGCTGCCGATTATCGTTTCTGAAATGAGCGATTTCTCGCGTTGAGAAAGCGCCAGTGGAGAGGGTGTCTGCTGAGGGTGACCTCAGCGACATGTCCTGTGATGCGTTGAACAGCCAAATTCGTCCTGGTTGTTGGGCAAATTGCAGGCAGGAACGTACGGCAGTTTCGTGCTTACTCAATGACCGGCACTCAGTTGCGTCGGCGTTGGTGGGGCGGGATGATTTCCGGCAAATCCTGAGGGCGCCGAGAATGTAACCTGATTCGCCATTTGGGCCACCGGGGCTAAAGAGAAGTTTCACTGCCACTTAGGGCAAAACTTCTCGCTGTGTCCGACGTAAGTCCGTCACGGCAACCAACGGAGTCTGTTGACAAGGTGATTCTCGGGGTCTGGTCGCGGAAAAACCGCTGCCAGAGCCGGCCTCGCCACTTGTTTGTAGGACGAAGTGGGTCTCCGGCCCGCTTTTTTTGTTTCATATCGGTTGTGTTTGATGCCAGTTTGATGCGGTAGAAATGCCGGTTGAGCTGAATAGATCGAATACAGTCGATGTGAGGGTCACCTTGGGAACCCAGCCGCCGGGATTCACGGATGGCTCGGTCTCGAGAGGAGCAGAATGAACGGCCCCGAAGTATTGCGGATTGTTGATGCGATTCACCGCGATAAACATATCGACAAGGAAATTGTCTTCGAAGGAATTGAACAAGCAATTCTTTCGGCTGCCAAGAAACATTACGGTGAAGAAGAACAACTAGAAGTACACATTGATCGTGTGACAGGCAATCCTTCCCTGTTGCACGACGCAGTCGAGGTTTCTTCCGACGTTCTCGGGGACATTCTCGGCCGCGTGGCGGCTCAAACTGCCAAGCAAGTGATCATTCAGAAAATTCGCGAAGCTGAACGCGACGCGTTGTACGACGAATATATGGCCATGCAGGGCCAGATTGTGAATGGCACGGTCGCCAGCTATGTCGGTGGCATGGCCAACATCAATCTGGGCAAAGTGGAAGGCATTCTTCCCAAGAGCGAACAGATTCCGGGTGAATCGCACCGTGTCGGTGATCGGGTGCGAGCCATCATTATTGATGTTCGAAAAGTGGGAACCCGGGTCAAGATTGTCTTGTCTCGTGTGCATGCCGAC
>CAMAVF010000274.1 GCA_945861445.1 Planctomicrobium piriforme
ACCTCCATCCCCGGCGCCAGATCTTCCAGCTTCAAAATTCCCTGCTTGAAGATATGTTCCTGCAGATCAGCACGAGGGTCTCGGCCAGGACGGGCCAGGGCATCCAGAATGTCCTGCAACGTGAGGACGCCAACGCCGATCTCGGCGGCCAGAGTCTCGACGTTCAACTCGGCCAGACGCTCGCGGACGGTATTCTCCAAGACCGCTCCCGGTTGCAATCCATCTTCGGCAACCCGCAGTTTCGCCAGTACCTGCTTTGCCGCCGGGTAGCTTTCAGGATGAATCCACGTTTGATCGAGCGGTTCAGCGCCGCTGGTGATCTTGAGAAACCCCGCCGCCTGCGTGAACGTCGCGTCGCCAATTCCAGCCACGTCCTTCAACTGCTGCCGAGTTTGAAATCGCCCATTGCGCTCACGCCATTCAACCACCCGCCGGGCAGTGAGCTGATTCAATCCCGAGACGCGGCTAAGAAGCGCCGGGCTGGCCGTATTGAGATCGACGCCGACGTAATTCACGCATGACTCGACGACCGACTCCAGCGATTCCTTCAGCAGCTTGGGGGTCAGATCATGCTGATACATCCCCACACCGATGTGCTGCGGTTCAATCTTCACCAGTTCACTGAGCGGGTCCTGCAGGCGGCGGCCGATCGAGATCGTGCCGCGAATGGTCGCATCGAAGTTCGGAAATTCTTCTCTTGCTACGGTGCTCGTCGAATAGATGCTGGCACCGGCCTCGTTGACAATCGTGTATTGCAAGTCCGGCAGCGTCTCGCTGATGATTTCCGAGATCAGCTCTTCCGATTCCCGGCAGGCGGTCCCATTCCCCAGCACGGCGAGTCGCGTGTTGTGCTGTTGCAGGAGTTCGACCAGCTTCTGCTTGGTGGCGACTCGCTTTTCGGCCGAACCGGTCAGATACACGACGTCTGTCACCAGGCAATTGCCAATCTCGTCGAGTACCGCCACCTTGCAGCCCGTGCGAAAGCCGGGGTCAATCGCCAGGACGCGTTTGCCGCGTAAGGGCGGTTGCAGGAGGAGATTGCGAAGATTCTTGGCAAACACCTGCACGGCGTGTGATTCGGCCCGTTCGGTCAACTCACGACGCACTTCCCGATCCAGACTGGGATGAATCAAACGCGAGAGTGCATCCTGGGCACACTGCCGGATGAAAGGACCGTGCGGACGCCGATCGACCCGCAGCAAGTCTTCGGTAATGCTGCCGGCACGCTCATCATCCCATGCGAATTTGACCCGCAAAATGTTCTCCTTTTCACCGCGATTCAACGCCAGAATCCGGTGCGGAGGCATTCGCGAGATCGCTTCCTGATAGTTGAAATAATCGCGATACGGCTGTGCCTTCTCGCTGTTGGCGTCAGAGCCCGTCACGGTCAACTTGCCAGTTTGCCAGCTCAGTTGACGGCAGGCCGATCGCAATTCGGCGTCATCACCAATGCGTTCCGCAATCAGATCGGCGACCCCCTGCAGAACGTCAGCCGCAGTACTCAGTTCCCGTTCAGGAGCAATCATTCCCGCAGCCGTGGCTTCGAGATTGGTCAGACTGGGATCACCTTGCCAGACGCGATCCGCCAGCGGTTCCAAACCCCGGTCACGGGCCATGCTGGCGCGCGAGCGTTTTTTGGGACGAAAGGGAAGATACAGATCCTCCAGACGCTTCGTGGAATCCGCGTTTTCAATTTCTCGCCGCAGTTCGGGGGTCAGCTTGCCCTGCGATTCGATCAGCCGCGTGATGGTCAACGCACGCTCTTTCAACTGTCGCAGCGCGGTGACCCGTTGCTCGATCAGCCGGAGCTGTTCCTCATCCAGGTGCCCGGTGCGTTCTTTGCGATATCGCGTCACAAAGGGAATCGTGTTGCCCTCATCCAGCAGCGTGGTGGCGCTTTCCACCTGGCTGCGATTGAGGTTCAATTCCTTCGCGATCCGTTCGAAGTCGATCGCCGTCAAAGTGTCCATACTTAACTCACAATCGGCACAGTCGGGAACTTATGACTGCTCCGCAAGAATTCCTAAAGCCGGATAATCGATACAACCGATATTACTTCAGGCGTGCCCTATGCACACCCCAACCGTGAATTTCCTGATCGAGATCTTGCGAGGCGCTGGAGCCATTCCAGTGACTCCGTGGCCATCAAGATCAACAGGAGAGCCTCCGGTCAGATCCTTGTTTTCATTCATGCCCTACATTTAGACGCGTCACCACAGGCTGACGAGTGCTCATGCTCGCCATCCGCGGTTTCGTGTCACGAGGCGCCCTGCCTCGCTCGATCGCCCATTGCAAACTTGCAATCCCACGGCGGTTTACGTCTCATTGACACCACAGTAAGTCATCCTGGAGATGAGTCAGCATGCATCATCGGCTGAAAATGTTCTTGGGAGAAGCCCCCGTCGAAGCCACTCCTGCCGCCGGAATCACCGTATCATTACGTGAAATCTCCGATATTCTGGCAGAGGCGGTGACCGCGCGACGGACATGGCTGCAAGATTTCGCCGACGATCCGATTCAGATCCCGAATGATTTGTATGATGTGTTAGTCGCTTACCGCCGTCTCCGCAAGAGTGCCTGAGGCTTCGACATGCTGCGCTCGCTACCGCTGCGCGAGGACCTCCTCTCCATCTGGACAGCAGGCGTGGATGCGGTTCGCGCTCCGCGGTTGATGCAAACCGCCGTTCAAGCCGACACACGTCAACTGACCGTCTGCGGTGAATCGTGGTCCTGGAATGAACTGGGCCGCATCGTCGTGGTCGGGGCTGGCAAAGCCGGTGCCGGGATGGCGGGTGCGCTGGAAGACATCCTCGGACCGCAAATCGTCAACCAACGCGTGACCGGCTGGGTGAATGTCCCGGCCGACTGCGTCCGCCCATTACGACGGATCACGCTCCATCCCGGCCGTCCAGCAGGCGTCAACGAGCCAACCCCCGAGGGAGCTCTCGGAACCGATCGCATTCTGGAACTGGCCCATGCGTTGCAGCCGCAAGATCTCTGTCTGGTGCTGCTGAGCGGCGGCGGAAGTGCCTTGTTGCCCGCTCCTGTCCCTGGAATTTCTCTGGCGGACAAGCAAGCAGTGACGCGGTTTCTCATGTCGTCCGGTGCCACCATCAACGAATTGAATACCGTGCGAAAACGTCTCTCCCGCATCAAGGGAGGCGGACTGGCTCGGGCGTGTCGACAAGGGCGGCTGATCTCTTTGATTATTTCCGATGTCGTGGGTGATCCACTCGATATCATCGCGTCCGGCCCCACGATTCTCGACTCATCGTCACCACAACAAGCCATTGAGATCCTGGAGAAATTCCACGCAGCACCACCCCAAGTACCACAGAGCATCTTCGATGTACTGCATCAGGCGGCCCGAAATTGGGTCGCGGCGCCGCCAGTCTCCGATACCGTGCGGAATGTCGTCATTGGAAATAACGCCATTGCCCTGAAAGCGGCTGCGGAACAAGCCACCCGGCTGCGTTACGAGGTACGGTCTCTGGGTTCCGATAACCAGGGCGAAGCCAATGAGGCTGGTCGAGATCTCGCTCGTCGGTGCCTCAATGAAATGGACTCGAACCTGCCCATACAGCCAGTTTGCTTCCTGAGTGGCGGTGAGCCAGTCGTCCATCTGGCACCGACAACTCGACCACGTAAAGGCGGACGCAATCAGCAGTTAGTTCTGGCCGCCCTGATTGAACTGTGGGACAAGGACCTCACGCACACCGCCCTGCTGTCAGGCGGCACCGACGGAGAAGACGGTCCCACAGACGCGGCCGGTGCCTACCTGGACGCCAAAGTCCGTGACCAGGCATCCGCCATGAGATTGGCCCCACGAGCTTATCTCGATGCCTGTGATGCCTATTCATTCTTCGAGCCCTGCGACGGATTGATCAAGACCGGCCCCACGCACACCAACGTGATGGACCTCCGCGTCGCCTTGCTCAAATAGCATCCATCCAAGTCCAGAACATCTCGCTCCCGCTCTATCCGCCTCTCAGTAAACGACAGGCATATTATTGAAACACGCGAACAAAGACTACAAGTCATTGGTTGCGTGCCCAATTCAACTAAAGGACAGGCATTATATTTCTTGGAATCACAAGTAATATGCCTGTCCTTTAGTTGTTCTCCTTTAGTTGTTCCGAACGGCGGGCTCGTGGGGTGAACACCTTCGGATATCGAATTCGGGGGGAATCTTCTCCGATTGAGGTAACCTCCCCAAAAGGGTGGCAAACTTACGGGTTCCTGATTGGCCGGGGAACTAAAGACGCCGTTGTTGCGTCCGAATCAGATTGCACCCCCGTTGTGGGAGTGTGAGGTCGCAGTGCCGGTGGAATGGCCGTCATCAGTCAAGCCGGATAAAATGCTGTAAGCATCTGTGAAGCATGATGTTACGTTGTAGTGGAACGTGGAAAACCAGGGGAATACCAATTCCTCTTTCGTCTTTCCAGCGTTTCTGATAAGACACGCGTCTCTTCCCGAAAATCTTCTGGCTCTGCCCCTCGCCTCGTTAGCTTCCTCCTAAAACATATCTGTCAGGATAAGTTGTCTGCAGCGACTTTGATCGTTGTGTCGATTATTTCAGCAGGTGACCGTTCTGCTCAGTCCGCTCTCCCAGGAGTCGGCTGCGGAACCTCGTAAGCGCCACAGACTAGGAATTACTGCGACTCATGAATAATCCCCTCACGAACTGGATCCGCGGAGCGTTTGGCGGGAGTCCTCCTCGCAAACGCACCCTGCGTGAAGCACCCACGACTCAGCACCTGTCAGCCCTGTGTGAATCGCTGGAAGAACGCGTCGTGCTGGACACCTCGTTGCCGAACCTGGCGAATGCCAGTTTTATCGGTGGACAGGATCTGTATGTGGCCTTGCCCGGGACGGATAGCACCAGCGCACCAATTACCTACACCGCAAGCAGCGCCAATGCCAACGTCAGCGCGACGATTCTGTCTGGCGGTCGCAGCATCAAAATGACTGTGTCCGGGAAGGACGCGAACGGGCAGGACTTCAGCGGCGACTTGACGTTTCGCCTCTTCGAGGATTTGTCACCCGTGACGACAGCCAGAATCATTACGCTGGTGCAGCAGGGCTTCTACAACGGCTTGGATTTTCATCGCATCTTGAATGGCTTCGTCGCACAAGGTGGTGACCCGCTCGGGAATGGTACGGGCGGATCGGGAACCAAGATTATCGACGAGTTCAACAAGAACTTGACGTTTACCGGCGAAGGGTTGTTGGCGATGGCCAACTCGGGGGATGATACGGGCGACTCCCAGTTCTTCGTCACCGATACCGATCTAACACTGGATTCAATGCCCCGCAGTTTAAATTTCAATCACACCATCTTCGGGATCTTGACGAGTGGGTTTGACACCTTTCAGAAGATCATGACGACCCCCGTGCAATCCAATGGGTCTGAAGTCTCGGATCCGATCACTCCGGTTGTGATGTCCAATGTGACGGTGTTCACGGACACGACCAATGGCGTGTTGAAAGTCAGTGCGGCCAACGGATTCACGGGAACATCAACAATCACGATCACCGCGACGGGCAGTGGTGCGCCGACGACCAAGAACTTTATCGCCACGGGAGTCTCGGACTCGCTCAATGATCGGTCATTTCTGGGGCCCGTTCAAAATCAGACCACGGCCGTCAACACCCCAGTGTCATTCACTGTCACCGGCATTGATCTGGAAAGCGATAACCTCGTCTTCCTCGTGAAGGATCCGACGAGCGCCACCAACAACCCGTCGTCACTCCCTTCGGCCACCAACCCCTTGCACGGTATAGTCAACATCCAGACCACTCAGGCGAATGGCACCACCCCGGCCACAGCCATCGTCACATTTACTCCTGAAGATGGTTTCATCGGTTCGATCGACATGCTGATCGCCGTCCGTGACAGCACGACTCACGCGAATTCCAGCGGATTGGATGCTCGTAACAATTACGATACGCAGAAGATTACGCTGACGGTGACTTCAACTGCCACAAATGTGGCACCCGTCGCCAATCCCGGCGGTCCGTACACCGTGACGGAAGGGGGCAGTCTGACGCTGAATGGCGCTGGCTCCACCGACGCCGACAGTGACACACTAACCTACAGTTGGGATGTCAACGGTGACGGAACATTCGGAGACGCGACCGGTGTCAGTCCGACATTGACCAAAGCCCAGTTGAATGCACTCGGTATCAATAACGGGACCGCGACCTTCAATGTGAAAGTCCGTGTCGATGACGGTCACGGTCATGTGATCACATCAGCCTCGACGTTGTTTACTTTTACCAATGCTCCACCCGTGGCCACGATTACGGGACCGGACACCGGAGCCAAGGGCGCCGTCTTGACGTTTACGCTCGGTGCCACCGATCAATCAACCGCCGATCAAGCGGCGGGATTCACCTGGAAGATCGACTGGGACGGCGACGGCACTTTCGATCAAACCGTGACTGGAACATCGACTCAAACTGTCACCCACACCTTTACAAAAGCCGGCCCGGTCGAGGTCAAGGTCAGGGCCGTCGATCAGGATGGTGGTGAAAGCGAAGTCGTCACGAAGCGGGTCAATATCCAGGGGATCGACCTCGTCAATGGCACCTTGAACATCGTGGGGGATGACACGGACGACGTCATCAAGATCATTCGCGATAAGACCACGAAAAACGTGCGTCTGTTTATGAACTACGAGGACAAGGGCGTGTTCATCGTTACCAACGGTATGAACATCGAAGGGGGCGCCGGAGACGACCGCATCCTGATTTGGTCCGACGTGGCCCCTCCCGCGAAGATCAATGGCGGTGCTGGCAACGATACAATCAAGGGTGGTAAAGGCGACGACATTATTCACGGCGGAGACGGCAATGACATCATCGTGGGTCGCAGTGGCGACGATCTGCTGTTCGGTGAAGCCGGCAGCAATCAAATTATCGGCGGCGGTGGGGACGATCTCATTGTGGGCGGTGCGTCACCCGATGAGCTGCGCGGTGGCACTGGTCGCGATATCGTCATCGGCGGTCAAGGCATCGACTATATCACTGGCGATGATGGCGATATGTTGATTGGCAGCGGTACCGACTACGATACCGACGAAGTGTCACTCGGACTGATCCGGGATGCCTGGAATCAGGACCTCCCGCTGGTCGACCGAATTGAGTTGCTGGAAGTGACCGGTGTCGGAGCCTCCAACGACATCTTCATTGATGCCGTGAGCGACACACCAACAGTGGACGACGATTCGGCCAGAGACCAGATTTTCAGCGTGGGGCGAAGTTGGATTGTTGGTTTTAGTACCGACAACATGGTCGACGTCTTCCATGAGGGTGTCAAGTCGATCGGCGATGCGACGTAAGAGCTCGCTGGCACTCAACAACCTGTTCACACATCACAGCCGGGGCAACTCGGCTGTCGGTGTTTCATGGCAACAAGAATTCGCTGACTCCTCTCAAGGGGCCACAGGTTCGAGTTCTCCCACCACCATCGAATGCACGTCCAGCCGCGGCACGATCACGGTCGTGCCTTGGGGAGTCGTCTCTACTTTCAGTTCGAGCCCTTCAGGCTCGAGATGGATTCTCCTGAACCGATATCCCGGAGCAAACGTCATGCGGATGTTATGGATGGGAACAACTTCCTCACGCAATGGAACATCGTCCTGTGGCAACGCATGATGGGCGGTCGTATTAAGGTCGCTAAACAGATGGACGACGAGGCGTTCTTGACCTTCCGCCGTGCGTTTGGCCTGCCTCAATAGAGTCGCATGAACGCACATCGGTGCGTCGACAGTCAGCGGTGCAGGACCCGCCGCTGCCCACTGGATTGCGTGCTTCAGAATCAGTCGCTGATACGGATACGAATACAAATAGTACGCCGCATCGAACCCCGCCGGCAGATAGACCACCCGACCGGCCCCATGCGTATGCGTGACGACTCCCGGCAGCTCCGGTGCCCCGGCCACGCCCTTCGCACGCACGGTCCCCATCGTTTGAGCTCCCGGATGCAACGCCACACGCACTGCCGGCCCCTTGAACGTGACCAGTCCATCGCCGACATACGTCCGCATCTTCCCCTGGTTGAGGAATGACTTCGGATCCTGCTGGAAGTCGAAGACGTTCTTCCGCTTCTCCCAGTAATCGGGACCAATCGATTTCGCGAAGTTCACGTCCAGTTCTTCCGGAACGCCACCGGTGACGACAGGGAGACCTCGATAATCAACTCCAAACACGTCTGCCAGCGCAAAGTTATTACGCGGATTGCCAAACTCATCGAACAGCGACGCATCCAGGCTGGCAACCAGTCCGCCCCCCTTGCGCACATACTGTTCAATCGCGGCGACCTGAGCTGCATCCAGGCAAGCCGTATTGGGCAAGATCAAGACCTTGTATTTCTCCAGGTCTGAAGGATTCAGATTCCAGTCATTGACGACCGTCACCGGCAGATGTTCTTCAAGCGTCGCACGAAAGGTTCCAAAGACATTGGCCATGTACCGTTCTTCCACCATCCCGGCACTGCGACCATAGAAATTCCGAGTGTTGTCGCTCATCACCAACGCCGCCCAGGGTTCCGGCAACTTATGAGTCAGCCAGGGCTTGCGACGCTGGACCTGATCCATGCACTCATACAATTCCTGCTGCAGATGAGCCGGTTGAATGACGGCAATGCTGGGAGACGCACCATGGGTCAGTGCCAACATCATCCGCCGTAAGATCTCTGTGGGGGGAAAGCTGTCTTTCCCATACGGATTACCGTGAGTGAGAATGTAAGGTTCGCTGAACGCCACACGATGATTGGTCGTCGCCCAGATGTAGGCATTGGCAAATGCCGGAACCACGGTCGTGCCACGATTGGTTTCATCCAGCCAGAACTCCTGATCGGGCGCATCCAGCAGCAGATTCATGCGTGCCGGCATGTTCCGGGGGATGCTCAAAAAATGTCCAAACCGGCCGGCGTTCGTCGTCCAGGTCACGAGTGCCACATCGGGCTTGATGCCTTTCAACCGGATCTGCATGCGGCGGACGAGATCTTCCATCCGCCTGTCTGCCCAGTGCTGATAACGACGGAATGCGGGATCTTCCATGTTGGTCGCAGGGATTTCGGCCCCGGTGTCAGCGCGATAATTCTGACGACAATGCTGACAGTAGCAGACTCCGCCATAGTGCAACCCATCAAAACTGAAGGCGTTCACATCGGGGAACTTCGTCAAGATCTCGGCGAGAACCTCAATGAAGAAATCGCCATACGGACCCAACAAACACAACATGCCGCCGTGCGGATACTTGACCAGATCGACCTGCGGGATTTCGGTCGTATTGGTCGCGATGCGTCGCCAGTCGAGGTGGTTTTCGTAGGTCTCGGACTGCAAACACGGCGGGTAGACACCGAGAATCCGTACTCCCAGTCGCTTGTATTCTGCAATATCCTTGACCAGTCGATCAGCCGGCACATGCGGACTGCGTTTCTTCAGTAATTTGCTGTCGTAATAGCTATAAAATGGGTCCACAAATCCCATTTCACTGATGGTCACACCATGCGTAGCGGCGGCCGAGCGGCCCTTGGAATCCATGACCGAGAGCGTGTAACCGCAACCAACAGTCTCCTGCAACCAGCCCGGCACCTTGATTTCCCGCAACGGCTGCCGCTCAAACGGCTGCGGCATGCTAGCCGGCCCCCAGATCTTCCCAGGCTCCGACTGCGCCCACCCCAAACTGGCACACGAGAAAACCCACCCCGCAATCAACCAACGAACAACATAAGCAGAGTTCATCAATTCCAGTCTCCCGCAGAACACCGCGACCCGAACCCAATAGATTGAACAAACCCCCAACCCAAAAAACCACCCACAGCTACACAGCTAAAGGACAGGCATATCTATTGACACAACGCATCGACTTGGGAAGAATATGGACCATTGGGAAAGGAACACTCGTACCTTTCCGTTGAATTGGACGAGGCACCGCATATGACAACGGCACGCAAATTCCTCGTGGACTCCACGGTCACTC
>CAMAVF010000275.1 GCA_945861445.1 Planctomicrobium piriforme
GGTCGGTGTCGTCGTGAAGTCTTTGAGCTGTCATTGGATACGTTTGTCTGCCGCCACGAGGTGAAGCGTGGTGCTCGTCATGAGCGGTCGTGGACAAACTGCCTCCGTGTCGCGTCTGTTTGAATACTGATCTGTGCTGCCCCGGCTCGCGGGTGGCAAGTTGAAGCGAAGGTCGCTTGTAAAAAGCGGTCTCTTGCGCAGGTGTTCTTACGCGCCGTGAGGAGATTCTGATGTTCGTTGGTCTTGGTCGCTCAGGCCTCGTTTTGCTACTCGTTCTGCTTTCAGGCAACATTGTCTGGGCTCAATCTGTGCCAGCGCCAGTCGCAGCCCCCGCAGTGGTCGCCCCTGTTGCGAATCCTGAAGACGCTTTCAGTGCCGCCGATACTGCGTGGATGCTAGTATCCTCGGCACTGGTGTTGATGATGACGGCACCTGGCTTGGCCATGTTCTACAGCGGGCTGGTGCGTAAGAAAAATGTACTTGGCGTGATGATGCAATGCATCTTCCTGATGGGCGTCATGTCGATCGTCTGGGCGGTGTATGGCTATAGCCTGGCCTTCGGTTCTGATGTGCTGGGAGGATTCATCGGCGGTGCCGATTTCGTGCTGCTCAATGGCGTCCTGCCGCATTGGGATGCATCCCAGGGCACGCTCATTACGCCGATGGAAGCGACCATTCCGAAGTCGTTGCACATGGTGTATCAGATGATGTTCTTCATCATCACGCCGGGACTGATCTGCGGCGCCTTCGCCGAACGCATGAAGTTCAGCACCATGGTCGTCTTCTGCATTCTGTGGGGCACGATTGTTTATTGCCCGCTTGCGCACTGGGTCTGGTCGGCGAACGGCTGGTTGTACACTGGCACGTATGCGGCCTTCGATTTTGCGGGTGGCACGGTCGTGCATATCAGCTCGGGTGTGTCGGCATTGATCTGTGCGATTCTGATTGGCCGCCGGCTGGGCTACGGTCAGGAGCCGATGCCACCGCATAATCTAACTTATACCTGCATCGGCGCTGCGATGCTGTGGGTGGGATGGTTTGGATTCAATGCGGGCAGTGCCCTGGGGGCCAGCAAATTGGCGGTGAACGCGTTCGTGGCGACGCATCTGGCCGCAGCGGCAGGCACGGTGGTTTGGGCGGGCTTGGAATGGATCCTCCGCGGCAAGCCAAGCATCCTGGGGGCCTGTTCAGGAGCGGTTGCCGGATTGGTCTGCATCACGCCCGCGTGCGGCACGGTGACTCCCATTGCGGGGATGATTCTGGGCGTGGCGGGGGCTGCTGCCTGTTTCTATTTCTGCACGACAGTGAAATCGAAGTTCAAATATGACGATGCCCTGGATGCATTTGGAGTGCATGGGGTCGGAGGCACCGTCGGGGCCATTCTGACGGGTGTCTTCGCAACGCGAGATGTCATCGGCAAGCCCGGTCCGCAAGGCTTACTGGAAGGCAATACCACACAATTCATCAATCAATGCATCGGGGTCGGAGCGGCCATTGCGATTAGTGTCGTGGGGACGGTGATCCTGCTGAAGATTCTGGATGCCACAATGGGCTTGCGAGTCAATCAGTCGGAAGAGTTGCAGGGCCTGGATGTCAGTCAGCATGGTGAAGAAGGATACATTTTCTATTAAGAAGCCCTAACAAAACCGGTTGTGGGAAGTACAGAACTGCGATATTTCATGCGGTTCTGTACTGACGCAGAGGTTTTGTTAGAGTTTATCAGATAGGGTTTCAGAATTCCGTTTTTTTCTGGGGGGACTTTGCTCCCGCGCTTGCCCGGAAATTGACTTTTAGAAAGATGAGTCATGAAGAAGATTGAAGCAGTGATCCGGCACTTCAAGCTGGAAGAAGTCAAGGACGCCCTGACCAAGTCTGGGGTGCAGGGAATGACGGTGACGGAAGTGCGTGGGTTCGGCCGGCAGAAGGGGCACAAGGAACAGTATCGCGGTGCCGAGTATACCGTCGATTTTCTCCCCAAGGTCAAGCTGGAAGTCGTAGTCGCGGATGCCGAAGCCAAGAAGGTGATCGACACGATCATTCAAACGGCGCGGACCGGTCAGATTGGCGACGGCAAGATTTTTGTCACCAATCTCGAAGAACTCGTTCGGATCCGAACCGGCGAAACGGGCGAAATCGCGATTTAGATTTCACGTTTTGTCAAACCACTGCGGAAACTTTCATCACTACAAATACAAAGGCAAAACTTGACCGCCGGGTGACTGTGTCGCGTAGACACTCGATCGTCACCCTGCTGGCTGGTGTTTTGCCAAACGGTCTATAAAGAGAAACCGACATGAAAAAGATCGAAGCGATTATCCGCCACTACAAGCTGGAAGACGTCAAGAATGCCTTGACGGCGGCTGGTGTCCAGGGCATGACCGTCAGCGAAGTCCGCGGCTTCGGGCGGCAACGCGGTCACAAGGAACAGTACCGCGGTGCCGAGTACACCGTGGACTTTCTTCCCAAGGTGAAAATGGAACTGGTTGTATCAGACGATATTCTGAAGACCGCCATCGACACGATCATCAAGGTGGCCCGCACCGGCCAGGTCGGTGACGGCAAGATTTTCGTCACTCAGTTGTCCGAGGTGATTCGGATCCGGACTGGTGAAGCAGGTGGTGAGGCGATTTAGCGGGCCACTTGGGACGCAGCAAAATTCGTGAGAATTCTGACGCATTTCCGTCGGCTGCAAAGTTTCCTGAACTCGAAAGTCGGCGAGCAATCGTCTGGATTCGGACGGATTCAGCGATCAACGCTGCCGTGCAGACCAGCGTTCACGTGAGTCTAACATGACGACTGTTCCACCAGCCTCGATGACTCCTCTGGAGCGTATCGCTGCGAATCGGACGCGGGTCAGCGGCATGCGCGAGCAGGTGCGGCGTCGTTTTCGGGAGGGTGCTGACGGGGTCAGTCTGCTGGCTACGTTGTCGGAATCTGCCGACAAGCTGATCGTTGATTTGCTGGAAGAGGCTCTGGGGCCGGTTTCGCCGGAGCTGCGGGCTGCCGTGCAGAAACGCCTGGTAGTCCTGGCGACGGGGGGTTCGGGACGCGGAGAAATGTCTCCGTATTCGGACGTCGACCTGCTGTTTCTCTATCAGCCCGATCCCCGGACCAACGAAATCATCCAGCGGATCACGTCGCAAGTCGTGCGCGACTTGTGGGATGCCTGGGTAAAACTGGGACACAGCGTCCGCACATTTGGTGACGCCCTGACGATGGCCAGGAGCGATCTGCAGTTTGCCACCTCGTTGGTTGAAATCCGCCCCCTGTGGGGAAATCACGAACTGGGCGAGACCCTGCATCGCAAGTTTTACAAGCAGGTCATCCGCTTTCGCCAAACGGTATTCATTGACGAATGTGTGGCTTCCCGGCAGACCGAGTTTCTCGAGGGGGGCGCTACCGTTCAGCAACTGCAGCCCGACGTCAAGAAATCGGCCGGCGGCTTGCGAGACATCCAATTGCTGAAATGGATCGGGTTTGCCCGCCGGCAAACTGCCGACCCGGGGATCTTGCGCCGTCTTGGCGTGCTGACCCGTGAGGAACATCATGACCTGCAGCAGGCACATGAATTCCTGTCCCGGGTCCGCATCGATCTGCACTTCGCCGCCGGACGTCCGCAGGATGTCCTCACCCGCGATGAGCAGGCCCGGATCGCCACCGAACGAGGGTTTCAGGAAGTCGACGCCAAACATCCTGCCGTGCAGTTCATGCAGGAGTATTTCCATCACACGTCGAATGTCGCGCGGATCGTCAAGCGGTTCATCACGCTGCAACGTCCCCGTTCGCTGGTTTCCCGATTCCTGAGATATGTCATGCGGCACCGGGCGAACGGTGTGTTCGTGGTCGGCCTGGATGAAATCGATGTGCAGTCGAGTTACCGAACGACTCTCTGCAGCAGTCTGGAACAGCTCCTGAAGCTGTACGAATTGGCGAGTCTGTATCGAGTGGGAATCGCGCCCGAGCTGGCCGAAGCGGTCGCGTTGGCCACGCCCAGAATGTCAAATCTATGTTCTGCCGAAGAGGCCCGCCTGACGTGTTCCATCTTCCAGCGTGGCCCGGCCCTGGGAAAGATTCTGCGCAGCATGTACGAAACGGGGGTGCTCGAGCGGGCGATCCCGGCATTCAGTCGCACACGCGATCTGCTGCAGTTCAATCAATATCATCACTATACGGTCGACGAACATACGTTACGCGCCATCGAAGCCGTCACTGGTTTCGAAACGGATCCCGGCCCCTTGGGGGAAGCATATCGGGCCATTCATCACAAAGAAGTTCTCCACCTGGCGATGTTGCTGCACGATGTGGGCAAAGGGGGCACCGAGGATCACAGCACGCTGGGTCGCGAAATCGCTGGCCAGGTGGCGGAGAGTCTGGGACTGTCGAGTCATCAGCGTGAGATGCTGATGTTTCTGGTTCTGAAGCATCTCGTGATGCCCGACCTGGCACTCCGCCGCAATCTTGCTGACCCAGAAGTCTATCTGCCCTTCAGCCGTGACGTGGGCAGTGCGGAAGTGCTGCGGATGCTCTATGTGCTCAGTGCGGCTGACATGATTGCGGTGGGGCCGGAAACCTGGACGTCCTGGAAGGCAGGTCTGTTGGCCGATCTCTATCGGCGTGCGCTGGAAGTTCTGAGCGGTCAGTCAGTGCATCAGCATGAACAGGAATTGCTGCGGCGCAAGCGGGATGCGGTCCAACTGGAAATGGCCACCGCAGTTCAAGCCGGCCAGTTCACGCAGAATTGGATTGCTTCCACGTTCGATACCCTGCCGCGGCAGTATGTGGTCGACACGTCGCCCGCGGAACTGTCCATCGTCCTGCGGTTGATCCAGAACCTGCAGGACGACACGGTGCATGTGCGTTCGGCGTTTGATGCCGAGACGCGGACGGTGGAATATCGGGTCATTGCTCGCGATCGGATCGGATCGGGATGTTTCAGTAAAATGGCCGGCACCTTGGCGGCCAAGCGGCTGGATATCTTGTCGGCTCAGATTTCCACTACCAGTGACGGCGTGATTCTCGACAGCTTCCGCGTCATCGATCATGACTATTTTGGTGCAGTGCCCGAGTCGCGAATGCTGGAAGTGGCTGCGGCCATCCAAGGCGTGCTGCTGGGTCGCAACACAGTCGCTGAGTTATTTGCGACAAATACTCGGTATCAAATTGCGACCCCCATGATCGTGAAACTGCCGACGCGCGTGGTGATCGACAACGATTCGTCCGACAAGTGCAGTGTGATTGACGTGTTTGCCGATGACCGGACCGGCTTGCTATACGTGATCACCAAGACGCTGCTCGACCTGGATTTGTCAGTCAGTGTCGCGAAGATCGCCACGCACATCGACCAGGTCCTGGACGTCTTTTACGTCACCGACCCGAACGGACAAAAGATCCAACAAGGCCAGCGCCTATTGACGATCCGGGACACTCTGCAGAAACGCATCGAAACCTTCGAGGCGACTGGGATCCTGGATGATTCTCCGGTTCCGTTGTCGTTAGGCTACGGGGTTGCGGGTTCGTAATCGATCTCGGAACTGTTCGGCGACTTCCTTCGGATCGACAGCACCACACAGCGCTCCGCTGATCGCCACGCACTCGGCTCCGGCGGCGACCACCTGATCAATGTTATCGAGATTGATTCCGCCAATCGCATAGGCGGGCAGACGGATCTCGGCAGCCACCTGACGGACAAACTCAAGGCCCGCGAACTGAGCGAACTGCTTGGTGGATGTGGCGAACACTGGTCCCATGCCGATATAGTCGGCGCCGTCGAGTACCGCCTGCCGGGCTTGCTCTATTGTGTGCGTGGAAACCCCAACCAGCTTGTCCGGTCCGACAATCCGCCGGGCATCCTTGACGCTCAATTCATCCTGACCCACATGGACGCCGTCCGCGTCTGTCAGCACGGCCAGGTCAGGGCGGTCATTCATGATGAACAGTGCCCCGGCCTGTCGCGTCCATTCCCGGACACGTCGTCCCTGAGCCACGAGTTCCCGATCACCAAGTTGTTTCTCGCGCAATTGGACGATCCCGACGCCTCCCTGCAGAGCCCCGCGAACTGCCGGACCCGAACCGTGGTGGCAGAGGTCCTCGGTGACCAGCATGTAGAGTTCGCGGCCCGTTAATCGTTGTCGTGAAAAGTGCGCCTGCAACACCGCCTTTTCCAGCGTGTAGATCTCGTAACGCAACTGGCCGATGTGTTGTCCCAGATCGGATGAGAGGATCTTGCTGAATTCCTCCAGAGTACGAGTGGCCTCTTCGACCCGCTTAAAATTCGCCTGCACCACAGCGCTGACCGATTCGCGTTTGCCCTCGGTCAGCGTGCGGATCTGAGTCCCGACATCCTGCTCGGTTTCTCGGACCGCCAGCAGTTGATGCGGGGCGATGCCGCGCAGCGCGTGCGACAACTGATGACGCCAGTTCTTCAATCGCGATGAGAGATGCCCATCGTCCAGAATGAAACGCACGTAGTCTTCCAGAACACGCAGACCTTCCCGTGCCCGATTCGCAGCAGCGTCGAGGATCCGCAAGGTGTCGTGGTTTTCGACTTCATGCCCCTCGCGATAATGGAGCGTGATGTCGCCACCCACTTCAGAGGGCAGGGGGGCGAGCCCGATCAATTTTTCTGACAGATATCCCAAGGTCAGGCCGTACCGTCGCAGTTCAATCGCCAATGTAGGCTCCGCCGCGAGCAGCCCATACAACAGGTGCTCGGTGCCGATTTCCCGGTCTTCGAGGTCCACCGTCAGTTGGTCACGCACCTGCCGCAACAGATCTCTGATCAGAGGCTGTCGCCCGATTTCCGGTGACAGCCCCTGCAGGGGATCAATGTGTGTTTCGGAGACGGCAGCAACCAGATTCGGATCAAAGCCGCCGACCGGAGGGGCGAACAGCAGGCCCAGAGTCTCGGCAGTCAATCCACAGCGAGCGAGGATCGCCCCGGCCCGAGTTTCCTGCAGAACCAGCGACCAGAGGAGATGTCCCGCCGCCACCTCGTCCGCACCGGACTCGCGAGCAAGACGAGCGGCGAGTTCCAGGGAGCGGATTGCTCCGGCGGTCAACAAGAGATGCATCGTTACGATCCCGTTCGCAGCACGTATGCATGAATGGGGCTCGCCAGGTCATGTGCATCCAGGATCGTCAGGAAGTACATTCCATCCTTCAAAAACGTGAACTCGAGAATGGGATCCGAGATTTCCAGACCGTCGTCGATTTCCGCCAGCAACTGCCCCTCGGAATTGTGCAGGAGCAGGAAGGGATCGAGCGGACTGCCAAACCGGACCGCCTGCGCTTCGATGCGGATCTTTTGACCGGCTTTCCCGGCAAAGCGGAAGACGTCGGTCTTTTGTCCCGGGGATAAAATGCCGGTGATTGTCTGGCCAAGCGTGATGTCCTGGGCCCCCGCGAATCCGTCGTTGGGCTCTTTCTCGGCCACAGTTTTCGTTTCATCCAGGATCAAGATCTGTTTCGCTTCGCTTTGTCCATTGGGTCCCACGACGATGAACGGAGTCGCCCGCAACGGAGCACCGGGAGGCAGCGTGATCTCGACTTCCAACTGTGTGTTGCCGATTTTCTCAACGGAGACTTTGTCTGCTGCCGGTGCGGCACCCTTCGATTTGATCTTGATCACGGGGGTCGGCTTCAACTCGGGAAACCGGATTTCCGTGACGTCGGACAGGTTCACGCCGCGGATGATCACCGTGGTGGTCACTTCGCGCAACAGCCCAAACGGTGCCACGACCTTGATTTGAGGCGGCTCCTTTTTTGCCGCAGCCTTGTCCTGAGCCGGCAATCGTCCGACGACAGAAACGAACGCCAGGCAGCAGAGAGCGGTCATTCGCCCACGTTTCGATGTCAACAACTGGTCCATCATGATCTCGAGCCTTTCCATAATCTTAATTCTCAGGGCCCGAGTTCATTATACAAACAAATCGCCAATCGGTTCACCTTCGTCGAGAACCTGAATCGGCCGGCCATCCGGAGCGGAGAGGAATTTGTGCCCGTCGATCCCTAAACTATCGAAGATCGTATAGGCCACGTCAGCGGGACGCACGGCGCGCGAAGTGGCATAGGCTCCTTCCTTATCGGTGGATCCCAGCACATGGCCCCGCTTGACTCCAGCCCCCGCCCACAACATCGAGGCTGCCGGGCCCCAATGGTCGCGGCCAGCGTCCTTGTTGATCTTGGGAGTCCTGCCGAATTCGCCCATCGCCACAACCAGAGTGTCGGCGAGCAAGCCACGCTCGTCCATGTCCTTGAGCATTGTTGAGAACCCCGAGTCGAATTCGGGAAGCTTGCGATCCAGGCTTTCAAAAATCTTGCTGTGATGATCCCAGCCAGCGTAATTCACCGTGACGAAACGGACTCCTTTTTCAACCAGCCGTCGTGCCAGCAGGCAACATTGTCCAGAGGAATGCCGGCCATAGGCATCGCGCAGGGTGTCGGATTCTTGCTTGATATCAAACGCGGACTGGGCTTCCGCGGACAAGATCATCGTGGCGGCCCGCTGCTGAAATTCGTTGTAGGTGTTGATCTGGTCGTTCCCCTTCACACGGGTCGCCAGATCGTCCAGGGCAGGCAGTAATGTTTGACGGCGAGCGGCGCCGTTGGCCATGGACTGATTGACAGTCAGGTCGCGGACTTCAAAGTTCTTGTCGTTGGGGTCACCGGCTTTGAACGATTCGTAACGGCCCCCCAGGTAGGCACTCTTCCCCAGTTCCCAGGTGAAAGACGGATTCCGAGGAACGGCGACATACGGGGGCAGGCTGCCCTGAAATCCGCTCTCATGGGCAACGACCGCACCCATTGCCGGAAAGTCACCGAACGCCGAACCAAACCGCCCCGACATCACCCAATTCGTCGCCGTCTCGTGGTGGTCGTTGTTGTGGGCCCCCGAACGAATCAGGGTCAGCTTATCCATGCATCGCGCCATCTTCGGCAACAGTTCCCCGACGTCCAGGCCCGGCACGTTGCTGCTGATCGGCTGATATTTTCCACGAATTTCAGCGGGAGCATCGGGCTTCAGGTCGAAGCTGTCGTGATGGGATAATCCACCACCCAGGTAAACCAGAATCACCGACTTGGCCTTCGCTTTGGTGCCCGCAGCTTGGGCTTCATGGGACAATAGATGTGGCAACGACAACCCCAACGGAGTGATCGTCCCCAGGCGAAGCATATTGCGGCGAGAGAGTGTGATATCAAGCATTAAGGTCCCTAACGGGCAGTTATTTTATCGAACAGGTGAGCCGGGTGCCGGTAAGGTCTCGGACCTTCCTTGGGTGTTAGCCATCGTCATGCATCAGACGCCAAAGTGCTAACGAAAATGATGGAGCGTAAAACTCATACAAGGGTCCATGTTCATGAAGGTACGCGATGACCGGATGGGTATCATCTGACAGATCAAACATTAACTGATCCCCATCAGCAAACCGCCAATAGTCGGCAAACACCAGATACGGCACACCAGGTCTATGGTCGTCCGATACCCATGAGTCTGCGCCGAAATACACCCCATTGCGATCAACTCCTGTTCCGATCTGAGCTCCAGGACCCAAATCGACGTACCGACAAATCGAAAGAAATTGACGGTACTCCGCTGGAAACGGAACACCGAGCACTGATTCCATCTTTAGAAGCTGCCAAACAACCGGGTAAACAGTAGCAAATGTTAAGCCACGAATTCTGATGCCAATTGGAAGCAGACCATCGCCGCCGCCAGCGTCGCACAGGCTATGATGGTCCCAGAAAGCTGGACAGTGAAATATGCTCTGTTTTGGGCACCGAGCTTCTGGAAGGACGTGGATGGGAAAGGCGAGAAAGTATCACAGTTCAGCGTTCAAGGCGAAGATTGCATTAGCCTCATTAAAGGAGAGTATGATGGTCCCAGAAAGCTGGACAGTGAAATATGCTCTGTTTTGGGCACCGAGCTTCTGGAAGGACGTGGATGGGAAAGGCGA
>CAMAVF010000276.1 GCA_945861445.1 Planctomicrobium piriforme
TGCAACGGCCGCCGCAGAATCTTCGGCTCCAGGTCCCCGTCGAGGATTTCGGTTAGCGGTTCCACGTTACCGGAATCGTCTGCGGACGGTGGCGGCGTAGACTGTTCATCATTCAGCGTGGCGACGCCGGGCGAATCACTTTGCGCAGCGGCAACGGGGACATTGAGGTGGGCCGCGAACAGCAGGGCCAGCATGATTCCTGCCCGCCAAGCTCGTTGCGCCAGGGCGGATCTCGCCCGTTCCCGGAGAACGCGAGGTTCCTCGGGCACTGGAGCGTGCAGATCGCTAGTGCGAGAACTCAATTGCACACAGAAAACTCGACTACTGGGCGTGGATCAGGTTGTCGGGAAAGCAGGGAATTCAAAAGTTGAGTCGCTTTGCGGGACCACCTCCGAATTTAGATATTTAGACTTGGTCAGTATCGGATCGGTAGTTCGGGAAACTTCTCGCGATTAATCCGCGTCTATCGAATATGTCGCAACAATTCGTGGTGATCGACTGTGATGCATTAGACTCAAAGTCTTCTTATGGCATGTAAGTGGCCATAAATTTCAACGTAACTCTTTTAATAATAATATAATAAGTCGAATTATTTAGCTCGTTTTACAATCGCTCCGACAAACTTGGCAGCCTGGGTGGATTTTAGCGATTATGCCACTTCTCCGGACCTTTTTTACTCAAGCGATTAGTTTTCACGGGTTGATGACACGGAGTCACGCACCTCTCAGACGACTGAATAACTACGTGGCGTAAGGGAGCATCCGATGATCGTGCTTGCCCGGACACGAATCCGTGTCGGCAACGAGTTGGAATCGGTAGCTTTAAGCCCGATCACAGTTCATAACCAATTCAACTTCAATCACTTGCGACGTATTGGCGAGCAACGGAGAGAGCCGGATGTGGGGAGACGCTTGGAATAGCTGGCTGCGAAGATGGCGAAAAGCTCCGGCCCGCAGGGCGTCTCAGCGGCGGACGGGGTCGCAGACCGAGAGTCTGGAAGAACGCGCCCTCCTGGGAGAACTGGTCCCCTCTGCTCTTCCGTCAGTGGCATCCGACTTTGCGAACTTGGAAGTGGCGAAGCTGTCCACAACTTCGCCACCGACCGAGCCTCTAGCGCAAACTAGCCCTCTAGTCGTTCAAAGTGCTCCAACATCCGTTGCTTGGCCTGACTCGACAGCATCGGACGAGACGACCAGCGTTCAAACATTGTCGGCAACCTCAGCCGACACCTCGTCCAGCACGGTTGGGACGCTTGGTTTGCAGTTGAAGAATGCCAAATCTGCGAGTGCGAAGAGTCAGCTCAAGGCCACGCATGCGGAACAGCGAGCTGCCTCCCGGGCGGCTCGGAAAGCGGCGAAGGCCGATCAAGCTTCGAGCAAACCCCCTACAAACTCGACCACGGGCAGCACGGCCTCGAGCACCCCCAGTTCCACCGGAATCTCGACTGATCCAGATACGGAATCCGCGTCCTCAGTGGCGACCACTTCGAATAGTGGTGCCGCGGTGCCCGGACTGGGACTCAGCCTACCCAACAGCGGCAATTCACCGACCACAGCAACGAACAACTCGAGTTCACTATTGACTGCGGACAAGCCTGAGTCACTGGCCTCAGCGGTCTTCGTGGGTGACCCGCAGTTGAGCACCACGGATGTCGAACAATTGCTGGATCGAGCCTCGGCGGCGACACCCAGCAAGAATGCGATCATTGTGATTGTCGACCGGCAGGGGATCATCCTGGGGGTGCGCGTAGAAGACGATGTCCCTACGGCCGATGTCGATAAGTTGATCTTCTCGATCGACGGAGCGGTGGCCAAAGCGCGAACCGCCGCCTATTTCTCCAACGATCAGGGGGTCTTGACGTCGCGCACGGTCCGGTTTATCAGTCAGACTACCATTACCGAGCGTGAAGTCGAATCGAATCCCAGCATCGCTGACATGAGCTCTACGCTGGCGGGGCCGGGGTTTGTAGCTCCGATCGGCTTGGGAGGCCACTTCCCGCCGGACATCATGCACACTCCGCCAGTCGACTTGTTCGCCATCGAACATTCCAACCGCGATAGCATCGATTCCTATCCGGGTGGGGAAGGGCGATTCAATGCCGATTACGCATCAGCTGCCCAGGAGATCAATGCTCCCGGTTCTTACGGTGTGCAGTCAGGGTTAGATCTGGATGCCCAGCCGCGCGGCATCGCGACGCTGCCGGGTGGCCTGCCCATCTATCGAAATGCCAAAGGGAACGACAACACCGGTGATACCCTCATCGGAGGCATTGGCGTCTTCTTCCCGGGTCCGGACGGTTACGCGACGTACGAACAAGGATTCGTCCATGGTGACGGGAAATCCACAGCCGCACGCACGAATGCACCGTTGGTCGAAGAGGCAGAACTGATCGCCTTGACGGCGATTGGCAGCAGCGTTCAGGCCGGGATCAAGGCCACACCGGTGGGCGGGATTCCGCCGGTCACGGGAATTGATTTGCCCTTCCCCCGGATCGATCTGGTCGGCATCACGCTGGAAGCGATCGGGCCGACAGCCGGTATTGAAGGTGTCCGACAAATCAAGCAATTGGGGGCGCGGCTGGGGCCAGGGACTGTGAACGGCGACGATCAAATCGTCGCTCCCGAGGAGATCTTGCCCGATGGAACGATCGTTCCTGCCCCCACATTGCAGGAGGGAACGGCCGTGCCCACCGGATGGCTGGTGGCCGCCCATGACGGAGTCGGTTTGACCGCCGCCGATGTGACCAAGATCATCATGCAGGGGATCACTGAGGCCAAGCGAGTCCGCGCGGCGATCCGCGTACCACTTGGTTCGCGAACGAGAATGGTCTTCGCAGTGACCGACACGACGGGCGAAGTCCTGGGCCTGTACCGGATGGACGATGCCACCTATTTCTCGCTGGATGTAGCGGTCGCCAAGGCCCGCAACATGGCCTACTACGACGACCCCACGGCCTTGAAGCCGGAAGACCGCGTCATCCCCAAGCAAAATCCCCTGGTGAACCCGAGGGGCGTGGCCTTCACCGCCCGCACGTTCCGCTTTCTGGTCGAGCCGCGATATCCGTCGGGTGTCGACGGCACGAAACCCGGCCAATTCTCGATCCTGAACGAACCGAGCATCAATCGGAAGAACGCAGAAAACATCGAAGTGGGCGGTGTGGAGATCGTCGCTCCCGCCAGCAGTTTCCAAACGGCACAAGGCTACGACTCGTTCAACATCGGCACCAATTTCCACGAAGACCCGTCCGTAAACCAGAATGGCGTGGTCTTTTTCCCGGGCAGTTCGGGGGTTTATAAGAACGGCGTTCTGGTCGGTGGTCTGGGTGTCAGCGGCGACGGTGTCGATCAGGATGATGTGGTAACGACGGCCGCCATCGCCGGTTTTGGCCCCCCAACCAGTATTCGCGCCGACCAGTTCACCTACCGCAATGTGCGGTTGCCCTACAACAAGTTCCTGCGTAATCCCTATGGTTAGATCTCTCACGAATGGATTCCGTGATGTTGGCTGTTTCACTTTGGACATCTCATTGGCGGCGCGGCGCGGTCGCCCTGACCTGTGCTGGCCTGACGGTTGCGACGGCCTGCGGACAAGACCTCGGGATCCCGGCTCGGCCCCGTGCGATTTCTGGTCACTTTGACCGCGCGGGAAATCCGCAGTGCGTATCCCGGTGGGCTCAGCCTTCCTGGGAACGGAAGTCCGTGAGTTATTACGTCGGAGGCAGCCAGGCCTACGGCGGTGAAGAACGCTACATCCATCAGGGAACTTGGGGAAATGACTACGCCCCGTGGTACACTCGAGTCTCACTCAAATGGAGTCACGGACGCTCCTACCAGGACGGAGGCGGCCAATACGAGCCCGATCGTCGGAATAATCCGCTCAAAGTGCGTGCTCCGGGGACCGGTTTGATAAAATAGAACGTCTATGATCCTGTTGCTGGACAACTACGACAGCTTTGTCTTCAATCTGGCACGCTACATCCAGGAACTCGGTGCCGAGACGCAGGTCGTCCGCAACGACGCGCTGAGTGTGGCCGAGATCGAGCGACTCCAGCCACAGGGGATCGTCATTTCACCCGGACCTTGTACGCCTCAAGAGGCCGGAATCAGCATGGAGGTGATCCGCCAATTGGGCTCGCGGATCCCGATGTTGGGTGTCTGCCTGGGCCATCAGGCGATGGCGGCAGCGCTGGGCGGAGAAGTCATCCGCGCTCCCGAACCGGTGCATGGCAGAACCGCCTGGATTACTCACCATCAACAAAACGTCCTGGCCGGACTGGCAAATCCATTCCGTGCGATGCGCTATCACTCGCTGGTCGTCCGCGAGAACTCGCTGCCCGACGCACTGCGCATCGTCGCCCACACCACGGATGGCATTCCTATGGCTCTGGAGCATCATTCCTGGCCGCTCTACGGCGTGCAGTTTCACCCCGAATCAGTGCTGACTGCGGGGGGACATCGGCTGTTGGCCAACTTTTTGCGGATTGCGGGGATCAGCCCGGTCGATCCGCCCGCTGCGGAATTGGATGATTCCAGGACGGTCCAGCCCGACAGCGACTGGCATTCCAGCGAGATCGAGCCCATCCCCTCCCGACCGCTGTAGCCGTATTCGCCAGAATGCGGGCGTGCTGGAAACCAGCCCCCGCATTCTGCCACAGCGGCTACGACGCCATTCGGGCTCCTCAATTCCTGAAGGCCCCGCCCCAACTCGGAAAACGAGACTCTTCGGCAAACCCCCGATTCTACCCCCAGTCCCGCGAGATGCATTTATCCGTTTCGCAAGCTAACCATTCGGTCGTAAATTTTCCAATCGCGACCCAACTCGGCGGGTCGCGCACGCCGATAACAATGTTTGCACTCAGCAAATCAAGTCTTACCCGTCAAGGGGTGTATTTGGGCAGTCTGGCGATTATTTTCCGCATTCGCTGGAGAAATCGATTACGAAAGCTATGATGGGCGACTCGCCAATGCGGGTCGAGATGCCACAAGCATCGCCCCGACGTAACCGCGCGAACGACGCGGCATCTGTGTGATGTGGGGCAACGGGCAGCTCATGGATGACTGCCAAGACGGGCGAGACTTGGGGGGATGGGCCAACCAGGTTAAGTTGTCAGTTCGAACTCTGTTGAGGTGTTGGACATGATTTCCGACCGTTTTTCGCGGCGGGCGGCTGGGGCGATCCTCGGCTTGCTTCTGCTGACCCAGACTTGGCTGTTTGCCGCCAAGGCTAAAGATAAGTTCTGGAGACACAACTTTACAGAAGCCGAGGCCGAAGCTCGCCAGTTGGGGCGTCCGCTGCTGCTTCACTTCCACGCCTCGTGGTGTGGCCCGTGTCGTCAAATGGATTCGGAAGTCTTCAATTCGGCAGATGTCAAGCGTGCCCTGTGTGACCGAGTTGTCGGGGTAAAAATCGATCTCGATCAACATCCCGAAATCGCCGAGAAGTACGATGTGGACCTCATTCCTGCGGACGTGTTGATCAGCCCCAGCGGCAAGGTGCTGAGCAAGACTGTCGGCTTCCAACCTCGCAGCACTTATCTCGCCAGCCTGTCGACGGCCGGGCAAAAGACCGGCGAAGAGTTGGCCCTTGCTCGGAAGCTGGAGGCAGAGCGGGCCTTGGCCAAGAAGGCGACAGAAGAACGAGCGTTGGCACTCAAGAACAAGCCGGCCGCACCGAAGGCGGCTGACGTCGTTCCTGAACTGACGATCGAAGACCCGAAGAAGGCAAAGTTGATCGTTGGTCTGGATGGCTATTGCCCGGTGACGCTGTGGCGAACCCGTGAATGGAGCAAGGGCAAGACCTCATTCGGCGCCGATTTTCAGGGAGTCCGCTTCTACTTCACCTCTCTCGCCGATCGTGATGACTTCATTGCCGAGCCGCGGCGTTATGCTCCTCAATTGCTGGGCTGCGATCCGGTTGCCCTGTGGGAAACGGAACGTGCGATCGCGGGAACGGCCAAGTACGCGGCCTTCTTCGATGGCGAATTGTACCTGTTCAATGCGTTGGCCAACCGTGACCGGTTCAAGCAAAGCCCGCCGCAGTTCACCAAGACGCGGCACGTCAATCTGCATGACATCGAACGTGCGGACACCCGCATCGGCATGAAGAACTGATTGATGAATCCCACCCCCATTCGGATTGGTCTGGTTACGGTTTCAGACCGCGCCAGCCGGGGCGAATACGTCGATCTCGGCGGGCCGGCCATGAAAGACTGCCTGACCGACATCCTGGCCTGTCCCTGGGAGCCGGTCGCGCGGCTGATCCCGGATGAACAAGCCTTGATCGAACAGGCGCTGATCGAATTGGCCGATCAGGAGCAATGCTGCCTGATTGTGACCACCGGGGGAACGGGCCCGGCCCTGCGCGACGTGACGCCGGAAGCCACCGCAGCGGTCTGTGCGAAAATCCTGGACGGATTTGCCGAACAGATGCGAGCAGTCTCGTTGAAAGTCGTGCCGACGGCCATCTTGTCCCGCCAGATTGCGGGAATTCGCGGCCGGTCGCTGATCATCAATTTACCCGGTAAGCCCAGCGCCATCCGCGAGTGCCTGATGGCGGTGTTCCCCGCGATCCCCTACTGCATCGATCTGATCGAGGGACCGTATTTGACCACAAACACCGCAGTGGTGACGGCTTTCCGCCCCAAAAAGTAGCGGCCAAAAAAGGGCGGAGCGCAGACTACTCGCGACGGAGCTGTGTCGAAAGACTGTATTCCAATAGACCCGACTGAAACTGCAATTCGCCGTACAGCGCGACGTGGCCAGACTTGGGTTTCAGCACCTGCCCCAGGAATTGGCCGTCATTGGCTTCCAAGTCCTGCGGTTTCCATTCTGAATCGCGGAAGTCCTTCGTCTCCGAAGCGGCCACCCACAGTCTGACTGCGGTCGGGGCGACATCGGACTTCATTTTCAGTTGCAGGCCGTCAGCCACGGTGGTGTGTTCCCATTGCAACACGGGCAACGGCTTCTTCGACACCACATGTTGAAAGAATACGGCCAGGGTGGCGAGAGCTCCTTCTCTACCCCCTTTGAGATTATGGCCAGCATTGGGCACATAGCGGATATACTTGGTACCGGGCAGATCGTCCCAATAATTGTTGAGTGCGTCGACGGTCCAATAGCGATCGTTTGTGCCATTCACCAACAACTTGGGAAGTCCCAACTGACCGCGATACGTGTAGGGATCAACCCATTTCCACAATGGATCGCGTTTTTCATCGTGCATCCGCTGGACCAATCCCTTCCGAGTGTAGTCCTCGATCTGCTCGCTATATTTCCCCCACGTGGCGATCTGGTGATCCATCTGCTTCTGAAAATTGAGCGTGTCAATCACCAATGGAGCAATGCCGACCACCCGCTTGTCCGTGGCGGCGGCTAACCAGGTTGTCCAGCCCCGTTTCGAGGCCCCTGTCACGACAAATCCCTTGACTGGCTGCTGCCATTCCTGAGCCGAGATCTGTTCGACGGCATCCATCGCCTTCACGGCACTCTTCACCATGGGAAAGAGCAGCGGCCAGCGCTTGTCGCCCGTTGCCAGGTAAAACAGGAAGGTGTCGGTGATCAGATCGTCTTCCTTGCGTCCGCCGAGCAACGGTTGATTGGGAACCTGGTGCAACATGGCCACGCGAGCCCCCGTCAAGGTGGCCAGCATCAAACCCAACTGCTGGCTTTCCTCGTTCGGTTTGCTCTGTTGACTGCCGCCGGTGATGAACAACAAGACGTGTTCCTGATGGACCACTTTCTGGGGTTCATAGATCATGAAGACATGCTTCCAAGGCATGTCCATCCAAGTCTGTGAGATCAGCTCAATATCGTAGATTCGCCCTAAAGCCAGTTCCGACTTACTATTCAGCTTCCACGCAAAACTATCGTCAGGCAGATTCACATAGTCAGCCAGAGCCGTCGGAACAGCCTCTGCAACGGCTGTTGAGGCCGGGGCCTGAGCCTGAACCAACTGGGGTGCCAGGCTGACACAGAAACTCAGCACGAGGGCCAACGCGCGAACCGTCTTCATAGAAGTCTTTCAGGGGAACTACAGAGGAATGACAACGCCCTTATCGATAGGCCGTTCCGGCAAGACCCGCGCTGTCGCATGGTATTGATACTGATAATACCAGTTGGCGACCCAATTTGGTTTCATGACGAAGTCATGAAATCGTAGGCGAGCGTCCGGGGTAACCCGGATGGTGCTGAAGCCGGCACCGAACAACCAGTGAACTCTCAATTTTAAAGAGCGAACAAGAAATACTTCGCTCCCCTTGCATTCTTCGTTTCCTTTGTGTCCTTCTGTTGCAATTCATTTTGAACAGAAGAGCACAAAGGAAACGAAGAAGTTACGAAAAAAGACCATATTCTCCGTAGCTTGGTACTCGCTAACAACCATCCGGCTCACGCCGGACGCTCGCCTTTGTGTGGATCACTTTCTGATCCGGCTCGCCGGCAAGCGACGGATACCAAGCCGCAGGCTACAATCTCGAAATCGTCTCAACTGGCACGACTTTTCAGACAAACGGCCATCGATTCATGCATGATGTGATTGTCATCGGAGCCGGGGCTGCCGGCTTGCTGGCTGCGGCACGCGCGGCAGAGCAGGGCCGAAAAACGCTGCTCCTGGAGAAGAATCGCAAGCCCGCTGTGAAGATCTTGATGTCGGGAGGCACGCGTTGCAACATCACTCAGTCCACGGACATCAACGGCATCGTGTCGGCCTACGGAGCCAGCGGAAAATTTCTGCATTCGGCGCTGGCGAGTCTTGATCCCCAAGCCGTGGTCGACTTGTTTCATGCGGAAGGGGTTCAGACCAAGGTCGAATCAACTGGCAAGGTCTTTCCAGTCAGCGATAAGGCTCTGGATGTCCAACAGGCGTTGCTGCGACGACTGGCCCGGAGCGGCGCGGAAATGTTGGTGGAAACTCCGATCACCTCCATTGACCGCGCGGACGATCGATTTGTGGTCGTCGGCCCTCGACAAACTTGGATCGGACAAACTCTCATCCTGACCACCGGGGGCCAATCCTACCCAGGCTGCGGAACAACCGGAGACGGGTACGGCTGGGCAGCGGCGCTGGGGCATACGATCATGCGGCCTCGCCCGGCATTGGTTCCCATTACCAGTGCGGCCGAATGGGTTCGTGGACTGAGCGGTGTGACGCTGCCCGATGTCATTGTCCGAGTCCTCGAACCCGGTCAGCGGAAACCCCTGGCCCAGCAACAAGGGTCTCTGTTATTTACCCACTTTGGGCTCTCGGGCCCGGCGATCTTGAACGTCAGTCGTGTGGTGAGTGGTCATGCTCAGCCAGCCAGCCTGATTCTCGAATGTGATTTGTTGCCCCACCATCCTGAAACCTGGTTGCTGGAAGATCTTCAGAGAGCTAGCCAGACGAGGGGAAATCAACTCGTGCTCACGCATTGGACGGAGCACCTGCCGCGGCGCGTCGCAGAAGCGATCTTCGGAATTGCCAATTTGTCGCGCGATCGCAAATGTGCTGAGCTCAGCAGGGCGGAACGAAGTCGTCTGGCCAGCACGACAAAAAAGCTAGCGGTCGCCATCACCGGCACTTTAGGCTTCGAAAAGGCGGAAGTCACAGCGGGGGGCATCGCCTTGAACGAAGTCGATTCGCGAACCATGCAAAGTAAACTGGTCCCGAACCTGTACTTTGCCGGGGAAATTCTGGATCTGGACGGCCCGATCGGTGGATACAACTTTCAGGCGGCGTTCAGCACGGGGTGGCTGGCGGGGACCTCTGTTGCTAATAATACCAACCACAAAAATTAGTCGCGCGCCACTACCCTGACTTGCGCCATCTACCCAGACTCCATACGATCCAGCCAATCGGGCATGGATCATGGATCTTCGGAGTATGGAGGCGAGTATGCGTGTGGCTGATCATCATTCGGAGCA
>CAMAVF010000277.1 GCA_945861445.1 Planctomicrobium piriforme
CGGATGCGGATGTCGACGCCGTTCTTCTCCATCTCGGCCTTCATCAGCGTGACGAGGTGATCGGTCCCCCCCTCAAACGTGAAGACCCCTTTGCTCATGAAGTTCGAGAAGACGATGCCGTAGGTAATGGCGGGATCATCGAGCGTCGATCCGTTGGCATAGGTGATGGGTTCCATCAGCAATCGCACAACGTCATCACGGCCGGGAAAAAACTCTTCGAACAATTGACGGGTCGTTTTGGATTGGTCGTCGAAGAAATTCATGCTGCGAGCAGCATCGAAGAATTTCGTGACCGTTTCCTGGCTGATGCCGAATTTCTCGATCAGCAGCCGCGTGAAGTCTTCACGGTTGAAGGAGGTGCGCAATGAGAACTGCGGGTTTTCGAATCGGATCCCCTTGAGTTGGACGATGGAATCGGCGATCTCCGACGTCCAGTACTTGCGGCAGCTCTTGATCATCCCGATGGGAAAGCCGTGCAGCGAGATATCAAAAATGTGACCGTTCTGGCGTTTGAACCAGGTGGCCATGCCGCCGAGTTGATAGTGATGCTCGAGCAAGAGGACCGAGTGGCCATTGCGAGCCAGAACATTGGCCGACGTCAACCCGGCCAAGCCGCTGCCGATAACGATAACGTCGTAAAAATCCTTCGCGTCTTTTAAGAAATCCTTGGCCATCCTCGGTCTGCTACTCCAAAAAACCACAAGAACCATCGACGACGCAATCCACCACACACCAATCGGCAACCCTTGGTCGCGGTGGATCACCAGACATTCGAAGTTTGATTATAGTCAATCTAACAGAAACAGCCAGCGGCGATGAGTTTTGGGCAGCAGAACTATCTGACACTTACGGACATATGTCTGACATCATTGCCGAGTTTCCGTCGATTGTTCCTTGACCAACCGGGAAAAGCGATCATAATACCTCGTCTGGCCGACTTTCAGGTGACGATGTCATCCTGAGGATCGAAAGTCTGCCTCCGAGCACAAGGGGCCCTTGTGAACCGGGTCAGGTGGGAAACCAAGCAGCCCTAAGCAACGCGAGCTTTTGTGTGTGAGGAGGCAGTCTTCCGCTCCTCTGAGTGAATTTGGCCATCAAACAGTGCTACAGCCCGGACGCTTTCCAGTGTTCGGGCTGTTCGCATTTCAGAGAGTCTGTAACCTCAATTGAGTGGAGGGGTTCCGGCTGATGGCGAGTCGATTGAAGTACCCGCAATGCCTTCACCTTCCGCCTGCGGTGGTTGTGCGGTGCCAAAGTTTTCGGGGATGTCGACACTCTGCGGCAACAACCGGTTGCGCGGCAGTGGGCCATCGATCCACTCTTGCAGCCAGCGATAGAAAATCACTCCCCAGAAAATGCTGTTTGCGATTTGCAATGGCGCGAATAGCGGTCCCGGAAAGAACAAAAATAACCACCCGAGAGGCAGCATCAAGACCATTATCAAGTAACCGGCGGCTGGCCGTAATAGTGAATACGGATCCGGCCCTGATCGAAACATCTCGCCCCACGCCAACGCGAAACAGCCGACAAGCGTCGCAAAATGAGCAATCGCGAACAGAGTTGCGGCGAATTTCAGCCAACCGCGATTCATCGCTGGCCCCAACCTATTCGTGATCCCGATCTGCAGTAATCGATGACGCCCCTTGCGAACTTGATACGTTGATTGATTGTCGCAGTCCATAAGAATTCTGGCTCGCGGTCCGCCATTTTTGATTTGATGACGGTTTTTCTTCGAATTGCCAGACCAATCGAATGAAAATTGGTGGACCACTAGCCGATTCACGAACTGGTTCGCTATACCTCATCTTGCGAGGATTTACAGCTTGGTAATAATACAAGCCCGCAAACTTTAAGCGTTTACGACAATGAAGTCGGTGTCGCAAGCTCGTCCATCCTGTTGGGCCAGGCTGGTGATCAGCGGCGAGAATATTCTGAAACCGGTCGGCATACACCTCTGCCGACCACAACTGAAGGTAGTTTAGTAAGTCATGGAAAACACGATGGAGAAGTTGGTCTCGCTGTGTAAGCGGCGAGGATTCCTGTTTCAGTCCTCTGAGATTTATGGAGGCCTGAACGGTTTCTGGGACTACGGACCGCTGGGCGTCGAGTTGAAGCGGAACGTCAAAGAGGCCTGGTGGCGTGACATGATCACCATGCACGACGAACTGGCTGTGCCCGCCGGGGCTCCGCAGACGTTCTCGATGGTGGGAATTGATACGTCGCTCGTCATGCACCCCCAGGTCTGGAAGTGTTCGGGCCACTACGATCTGTTCCACGATTACATGGCCGATTGCCGCGAGACCAAAAAACGCTACCGGTTCGATCATCTCAAGGGGCGCTGGGCGTCCTTCCGCGACAAACGCGTGTTTATCACCAGCGATCAATCGGGGGACGATGGACTGGCGCACGTGCAACAGCGCGGGCTGGACCATTTCAATTTGCGCAAGAATCAAGCCGAACAAATCACGTGGGGGACCGGCCCGCACGGCGGATTGCCTTATGCCCTGGCCGGCATGACGCTCACCGAGGTCTATACGCCAGAGACACCGCTCGAGGGACTACGGCCCATCACCGATGCCGATTCGCTGGCGAGTGTCCTCGCTCCCGATGCGAAAGAACCCGGCACACTGACGGAGCCGCGCGAGTTCAATCTGATGTTCAAGACGACCATCGGAGCCCTGGCCGGCGACGAAGGCACAGCGTTCCTGCGACCGGAAACGGCACAGGGCATGTTCGTCAACTTCAAGAACGTCCTCGACAGCAGCCGCGTGCAGTTCCCGTTTGGGATCGCGCAGGTGGGCAAGAGTTTCCGGAATGAAATCACACCGCGCAACTTCACGTTCCGCTCGCGTGAATTCGAACAGATGGAAATGGAGTTCTTCTGCCATCCGGATGAATCGCCGCAGTGGTATCAGTATTGGCGCCAGCGCCGGTATAACTGGTATCTCAACCTGGGTATCAAGTCGGACAAGCTCATTCTGCGAGATCATTCGCAGGAAGAACTCGCGCACTACTCGGTCGGCACGGCCGACATCGAATACGCGTTCCCGTTTTGCGAACCCGGATCGTATGGAGAACTTGAAGGGGTGGCCCATCGTGGTAACTTCGACCTGCGATCGCACATGGAAGGCAAGCTCAAGAACACTCCTGAGGGTTTGGTGGTCGAATTGGGTCCCGACGGAACTCCCAAGTATCGTGGGAGTGGCAAGGACCTGTCCTATTTTAATGACCAGACCCGCGAGCGATTCATACCGCACGTGATTGAACCGGCAGCCGGAGCAGATCGCGCCACGTTGGCATTCCTGTGCGAAGCCTACCACGAAGATCAGCAGCCCGACGAGAAGGGCGAGATGCAGACGCGCATTGTGTTGCGCTTGCATCCGCGGCTGGCGCCCATCAAGGTGGCCGTCTTCCCGTTGATCAAGAAGCAGGGGATGCCGGAAATCGCGGCGGACATTTATCGAGAATTGAAAGCGGCCGGCATCGCCACCGCATTCGATCAGCAGGCGGCGATCGGGCGGCGCTATCGCCGTCAGGATGAGATCGGAACGCCGTATTGCATCACCGTCGATGGCGATACGCTGGAGAGTCAGACGGTGACCATTCGCGACCGTGATTCGCTCGAACAACGTCGAATCAAGATCAGTGATGTGGTCAACGAGATCCAGGCATTGTTACGCAAGTAATGCTTTGAATCTGGGATTGGTTTGTGGGATTGCTGCGAAGCCTCGTGGCGGACGCTGCTAGCGTCCGTGAATTATTTCTGATGGCGCAGACGCTAGCAGCGTCTGCCACGAGGCTGAAAGTCGGCAACGGCCGTTCAACAGAGACTCGGAGGTACGCCGATGTTCACGCCGTTACTGCTGGTCGTGCAACTGCCCGTCATTCCGGCCGATCAAATTACGTTCGTGCTGTCGACGGTCTCACGACTGGCCGCGCCCGCGATCCTCATTCTGTTCGTCGTCCATCTCGTCTACTTCTTTATGCTGTGGGCCTGGTATCGACGCGACATTCGCAACATCGCGTCGGCACTTGATTCGTTTACTCGCGATGTCCGCTTCCGCAGCGTGCTGGATCGCAACAGCCACCTGTGCGATCAGATTGAAGCGTTCCTGGCCGATATCAACGAGGTCCTGGAAAAGCCCGACCGCAAGGCCGACCGAGTGGGGCTGTCACAACGCATACATATCCTGGACGAGAAGCGGACCTACCTGCAGTCAATGGGGTTTGAAACGGGCTACAATTTCTGTCGGACCATGATCGAGGCCTATCCCATCGCTGGCATTCTGGGAACGGTCATCGCAATTGGCGTCGTCTTGCGCGGCGAACCCGGTGACAATGCGGTTCAACTGCTGGTGACGCGATTTGGCGAATCGATCTGGGCCACGTTCGCGGGACTCAGTGCAGCGGTGACGCTGATGGCCATCAACAGTTTGATGGAAACGTCGTTCGATCGACTGTCCGAGGATCGCCGACTGGTTCGCGAGACCATGTTTCGCATCAAGCGAGTCCTGGCGACGCCCTCCGCGGGAGGCGAAAGTGCATGAGCCGCACGCGCCGCCGGATTACACTGCAGTTGATTCCACTGCTGGACTTGCTCTTGATCGTGCTGTTCGCGCAGTTCATGCAGATTCAGGAAGTGTCCAAGAAGCAGGAACTGCGCACTGAAGAGGCTGAGAAAGCCGTGGCCCAGTCGGCCGCGCAGTTGGCGGCGGACCGGGCCGAGTTGGCTCGTCTGCAGGGCGCGATCGAACGCGAGCGTCTGACTTTGGATGCCTCACTGCAGAATGCGCTGGGTGACCGGAATGATGTCGCGACGCTGGCCGCGGAAATGTTGAAGCTGCCCGAAGAGACCGTTCGCAAAGCGCTGAACGGCAAATCCGAGGAAGAGGTCGCTCGACTACGCAAGTTGCTGTCGTCTCTCCCGTCCCCACGAGCGGCTGACATTGTGCATCAATTGGCGACGTTGGCCGAACTCCGCCGAACATGCGACGTCTGGCAGGTGCATATCGACGACAACAGCGTGATTCGCGTCAGCTTTCCACCGGCGTCGACATCATTTCGCGCCGAAAGCCCCGCGGAGTTTGATCGCCGGCTCTTCGACTGGTTCAAAACGCTGCCCCCTCCAAAAAGCGTCGTCATCATTCAGCTCACCTGGGCCGACGCAAACTTTGGCACCAAGTACGCCGCCAAGGAGGGCCTGGTAAAATGTGCCGAACGGATGCGGAAAGAACGCAGCGGGCACTCGATCTTCGAATACGTCGTGCTGGGCTTCAGACCGACTCGGTGAGTCATAGGCTACGATTCATCGGCCAAGCCGTCTCGCCATAGGTCTCGAAAGCGCTTGGCGGCTGGTGTCGGGAAGTCTCGGCTGGCGGTCCAGCCTGCCAGAGGACCCGGCAGCCGTTTCATCCAGCCGCTGCGGGCCAGCTTGGAAAGGACGCGCGACGCCGACCAGGTCAGCCAGCCATACCAGCGCGGCGATCGCATCCACCCGCTCCACAAGTGATAGATCCTTTCTTCTGCCCAATGCACATGATGGTTGTCGTGCATGGCCGCTCGGTTGCGTACGAGCAATTCGGGAATCTGAATCTTGACGGGGCAGGCGGCCTGACAGGCTCCGCAGAGCGACGACGCATGCGGTTGATGGTAGTTCTCTTTCAAGCCATCGAACAACGGAGTCAACACCGCGCCGATGGGGCCGGAATAAATCCCGCCATAGGCATGGCCGCCGATCTTGCGATACACCGGGCACGCATTCAGGCACGCGCCGCAACGGATACAGAACAGACTCTCACGCATCGGACTGCCGAGAATCTTCGTCCGCCCATTGTCGAGCAACACGAGATGAAATTCCTTCGGACCATCCGCTTCGCCAGGACGACGTGGGCCGGTCATGATCGAGGTGTAGATCGACATCTTCTGCCCGGTCGCCGCGCGGGCCAGAACTTTCAAAAAGATCGGCAGGTCCGACAGTTTTGGAATCAGCTTTTCGATGCCGACGAGCGCGACGTGGATGGGGGGCACGGCCGTGGTGAGGCGACCGTTCCCTTCGTTCGTGATCATCACGACCGTACCCGTTTCTGCGACGAGAAAATTGCCGCCGGTGATGCCCATTTCCGACTCAAAAAACTTCGCGCGCAGCTTGTTGCGGGCAAGCCCCGCCAGGGCTTTGGCGTCCGCGGGGGTATTGCTATTCAGCCGCCGGTTCATCACTTCGGCAACTTCTTCCACCGTCTTGTGGACGACCGGCGCGACCAGGTGCGAAGGTCGCTCGCCGGCCAGTTGAATGATGTATTCGCCGAAGTCGGTTTCGGTGACTTCGAAACCTTGCTGTTCGAGGTGATGGTTGAGATGAATCTCTTCGGTCACCATCGACTTCGATTTGACGATGCGTTTAACACCCGCCTGCCGGGCGATGGAGACTACGATCTGCTGGGCATCCGTGGCATCGGCCGCGAAATGCACCTGGCCGCCGCGTGCGATGACGGCGCGTTCGAGTTCCTCGATGTATTGATCGAGATGGGCCAGCGTATGGTCCTTGATCGCTCGCGCTTTGTCGCGGAGCAACGCCGATCCCGGCAGCTTCTCGAAGGCGGTTCGGTTCCCGGCTGCGAGCGTCTCACCCAGACGGTTGAGGGCCGTCTGCAGGTTGGTCGAATTTAACGCTTCACGGCTGGCGGCCACGAATTCGTGGTGCTCATGCACCGCGTAGGGAGATGTGGCCATGGCGAGAACTTCAACGTGCGGCGGAACTCAGTTGATGGTCAGCTCAAGTTCGATGTTTTCGAGATTGACGTCATCCGGCAGGAACAGATCCGATTCCCAGGTTGCCGGCTCATGTTGCGGCGCGTGAATCCGAACTCTGACATGATCGGGAAAGATGGCCAAAACTGTGACGACGATCTCATGGTCTATCAACAAACTTTGGTTCTCGCCACGCGTGTAGATTCGCATCAATTGAATCCCTTAAAAGAGCAGTGAATCCGGCGCCTGAGAATCACTCAACTCAAACTGGTCTGCGATCAGCGCCGCAGACGCTCATCACAATTTGATTCCACAGGTCACAGTAAGACAGATTGCTCGAATAGCCCGAAGAGCAGTCGCGAACGGTCGCTCATTGTGCGCCGCGCGCGGGTCATGTGCAAGCGGGAATCGTAGAGATTTTGAAGATCGTTCAGACAGTTGTGGAAGCGCGCTTCAATTCACGTAAACTGGGGGCACCCTTGAAGTCAGCGGAGAGTGGACGAGGGATGAACATTGCTCGCTGCAAGTGAGAACCGAGAATGACGAATGACGAAACCAGAATGTCGAATGAATGACAAAGGACCAATGACAAAGGACAACTCACCTACTCGCTTGTTGTGTGATGTGACGTCTCGATACCATGCCTCTGTTAACTGTGCTGTGTTGGAGTCTGCCTTATGCCTTACGATAATCTACCGGACTTCATCGCTCATCTGCAGGATGATGGTGAGCTGCGCCGGATCTCTGCCGAGGTGGATCCGCATCTTGAGGTGACCGAGATCGTCGATCGCGTGTGCAAGCAACCCGGTGGCGGCCCCGCGCTGATGTTCGAGCGCATCCGCGGCTGCCCCCTGCCGCTGGTGGTGAATCTGCTGGGTCAACAGCGGCGCATCTATCGGGCGCTCGGGGTGAAGTCATGGGACGAGTTGCAGGAACGCTTGATGGGGACGGTCCGCCCCGAGACTCCCGAATCGTGGTTTCAAAAACTGAAGATCGTAGGTGGCGTTGCGAGCAATTCACCCTGGAAGCCAGTCCCGGTGAAGACCGGTCTGTGTCAGCAAGTGGTCAAGGTCGGTCGCGATATCGATCTGCGAGAATTGCCCGCACTGCAGGCCTGGCCCGATGATGCCGGCCGGTTTCTGCATGGCGGCGTGGTCCTTAGCAAGCATCCACACACCGGCGAACGGTTTGTCGAGTCGATCCCATTCCAGATCCTGGATCGCAGTAGCCTGGGAGTCCACTGGCACCCGCATCACGCGGCCTCTCAACTGCTGCACGCACATCGTCAATTGGGCTCGCACCTGCCGTTAGCCGTGGCGTTCGGCGGCGATCCCACCTGGCAATTCTTGACGAAGGCCCCGCTGCCACCGCAGACCGATCCGTTGAATTTCGGTGGCTGCCTGCGTGGCAAGGCACTCGAAGTCGTCCGCGGTCGCCAGGTCGACCTGGAGGTCCCGGCCGGGGCCGAGATCGTCCTGGAAGGCTACATCGATGCCCTGGAAGGACCGACCCGCGGAGGTTCGTTTGGACAACACACCGGCAGTTACAGTGCCCCCGTCGATGTCCCCGTGTTCCACATCACCACGCTGACTCATCGCGGCAATCCCGTCCTCGTGCAGAACGTGCCCGGACGGCCTCCCATGGAGGACGCGGCCTTGCTGCAGGTGTATTCGAAGCTGGCACTCCCCTTGCTGCAGCCGACGATTCCGGAGCTGGTGGATTTCCGGCTACTGCAGGACACGGCCAACGACCAGATCTGCCTGGTCAGCATTCACAAGACCTATGCCCAACAAGTGCGGAAGGTCCTGCACGCGCTGTGGGGACATCAACTCACGATGTTCAGCAAGCTGATTATCGTCGTCGACGCCGATGTGGTGCTCGACAATTGGAACGACGTCTGGTTCAACGTCGCCAACAGTCTGCACCCCAGCCGCGACGTGATCCTCGGCGAAGGCCCCAGTTCACCCGCAGACCATGCCACCCCCATTCCAGGGATCGGCTCAAAGCTGGGTCTGGATGCCACACGCAAGTTGCCCAGCGAGGGATTTTCTCGCGCCTGGCCCGCACCCACGCTCATGACACCAGCGATTCACGATCTCGTTTCGATGCGCTGGAACGAGTATCAGATCGATCGACCAGCAAAGTAGCTCGGAGGAGATCCATGACAATTGGCATGGGCAGGAGGACGCGGCTCGCGGCCGTTTGCGTCTTGATCGCTTTCCTCCCCTTCGCCCGGGAAGCCGCTCAGAGATACTCCGTCTTCAACGCGGTGGCTGCCGGGGCACGACATGGTCAAGGCGCCGTGCCCGCCGCACCCGATGACGAACTGGAAGTTCCCGCTGCGAACAATTTCGCGAGTGTGGAATTTGTGAATCGCAGTTCGTGCTATGCCGGGTGCGAACAGGAAGATCCCGATGCGGTCGGGGGATATGGAAGATGTCCGAATCCTTCTCGCAAGGTGCGGCCTCAATCTTCAGGACGGGGGTTGTATATTCTGGCTCAGCCTGATGTTGTTACCGCGGTCCGTAACGGTTCAAGAATGCGCGTGAGCCTGGTCAATCAGACAGACAAACTCCTGGCATTTGCCGCTTGCGACAGCGGCCTGGCCATCGTGCAAGAGGCCCAGGACACGGATGGCATCTGGAAGCCGATCGAGACTTTGCCTGCGAGTCACTGTGGGAACAGCTACCATCGCGTGTTCCTGGCTCAGAATCACTTCTGGGCGTTTTCCGCACCGCGGTACAAAGGGACGATCCCCACAAAACTGCGATTCGCGATGACACTGACAGATGGTTCCAAGTTGTATTCGAATGTCTTCGATGGCTCGATCAACCCCAGCCAGTTCACGTCGAAACCGCGATAGTTGGCGCAGTGAAGGCGTCTGGCAATGGAGTCGTCTTGCGATAGAAAACTGTCGCGTTGGCGACGCAATGCCGAATCCTTTCCCCAAAGGGGATCAACAGCAAAGCCTAGGGTCGCCGAGTACCCTTGGCGCACCCTAGCCCGGATTATTCACCATTGTTCAACAAAAATGGCCTCGTGTGGCGTATAAGTTGTTAACCACAACAAACTTCAACGCACGCACGGAGGCCAGCTATGAGTTTACAGTCTGTCACGGGATTGTCATTCGATTTTCCCAAGATTCG